>JBIJCV010000090.1:0-6709 GCA_044344525.1 Gammaproteobacteria bacterium
CCTCGGAGGGTCTGGCGAAAGCCATCGTCCTGCAAGGTGATGCGGCGGATGAAAGCCTGTTGCTTGAGGAGAACATCGACAGCACTGACGTATTCGTCTCGCTGACCAATGCCGAAGAGGTGAACATCCTGTCGGCCATGCTCGCCAAGCGTCTGGGCTGCAGAAAAGTCATGGCACTGATCAATCGGCCTTCCTATGCCGAACTGGTCGAGGGGCCGCGCATCGACGTCGGTATTTCCCCGCCGCAGATCACGATCGGCGCCCTGCTGGCCTATGTGCGCCAGGCTGGCATGGTGCGCATCCACTCGCTGCGGCGTGGCCGGGCTGAAGCCATTGAGGCCATCGCCCGCGGCAACCGCAGCGACTCGCGCGTTGTCGGGCGCAGCATCGAGCAGATCGCCCTGCCCAAAGGCGCCACGATCAATGTCATCGTGCGGGGCAACGAGGTACTGGAGGCGCATCACGATACGGTCGTTCAGGCGGACGACCACCTGATTCTTTTCGTGACGGACCGCCGGCAGATTCAACAGGTCGAGCGGCTGTTCCGGGCCTGAACCGGAAGCGGCAGTACAGCCGGCAGATCAAGGCATGCACTTTCAGGTAGTTCAACGGATTCTCGGCCTGTTGCTGATGCTCTACAGCATCACGATGATGCCGCCGGTGGCCGTATCCGTTCACTATGCCGACGGTCAGACCGGGGCATTCTTTTATTCTTTCGCAATCACCTTCGTGGTCGGCCTGCTGTGCTGGCTGCCCGCTCGCAACGACCGGCGGGAATTGCGGCTGCGCGATGGATTCGTGGTTGCGGCAATTTTCTGGCTGGGCCTCGGCAGCTTCGGAGCACTGCCACTGCTGCTGACCCACTTTCCGGAGATGTCGTTGACCGATGCGGTATTCGAAACCGTATCAGGTCTTACCACGACCGGTGCCACCACACTCACCGGCCTGGATTCCCTGCCACATTCGATCCTCTACTACCGTGCCCAGCTGCACTGGCTGGGCGGCATGGGCATCATCGTGCTGGCCGTTGCCATCCTGCCCATGCTCGGCATCGGCGGCATGCAGCTGTATCGGGCCGAGACGCCGGGCCCGATGAAGGACAGCAAACTGACGCCACGCATTACTGAAACGGCCAAGGCCCTGTGGCTGATCTACGTCGGCCTGACCGCTGTTTGCAGCCTCGCCTACTGGTATGCCGGCATGGACGCTTTCGATGCGATCTGCCACAGCTTTGCGACGCTGGCGACGGGTGGCTTCTCCACGCACGACGCCAGCATCGGGTACTTCCACAGTCCGCAAATTGAACTCATCGCCGTGGTTTTCATGTTTCTGGCAGGGGCCAATTTCACCCTGCATTTCCTCGCCTGGCGCAGCCGCGGGGTGCTCGTCTACTGGAGCGACCCCGAGTTCCGGGCCTATACGCTGATCCTGTTGAGCCTGACGCTGGCCGGCACCATCTGGCTGGTCTTCGCACAGCAATATGCAACTGTCAGTGACTCGGCGCGGAATGCGTTATTTCATTTCGTTTCCTTCATGACCAGCACCGGATTCGTGGCCAGCAGCTTCGATCAGTGGCCGGGCGCCCTGCCGTTGAGCCTGATCCTGGTGAGCTTTATAGGCGGCTGTGCCGGATCAACTGGCGGTGGCATGAAAGTCGTGCGCTGGTTGCTGCTGTTCAACCAGGGCAGCCGTGAGATACAGCGGCTGGTGCATCCGGCGGCCGAGATTCCGATACGCCTCGGCGGGTCAGTCATACCATCGCGGGTGATAGAGGGCGTATGGGGCTTTTGCGTCGCCTATATCGTCCTCTTCGGCGCACTGCTGCTGGTGCTGGTGGGCACCGGTCTTGATCAAGTCACGGCTTTTTCCGCGCTGGCCACCTCGATCAACAACATGGGACCGGGACTCGGGCTGGTCGTTGCCGATTTCACCCAGATCGGCGCAGCTGCCAAATGGGTTTGCATCTTTGCGATGCTGTTCGGCCGACTCGAAGTATTCACGCTGCTGGTGCTGTTCTCGCCATCGTTCTGGCGCTCCTGAGGCACAGCGACTACGCGTACAGATGGCAGGCCACCGAGCCCGTACCGTGATCTCCGATTGTTTTCAGCACTGGCCGTACTGACCGGCACTCTGGGATCGCGCGCGGACAACGGCCATGAAACGCACAGCCGGCAGGCGGATTACGCGGTGACGGCACTTCACCAGACAGCAGGATTCGCGAATGCGGCGACCGGCCGATCTGCGGCACGGCTGAAATCAGCGCCTCGGTATAGGGGTGCCGCGGCGCGGTCAGAATCTGGCTGGCTGGCGCAATTTCTACCAGCCGCCCCAGATACATCACACCGATGTCATCGCTGACGTGCTGCACAACCGCCAGATCGTGGGAAATGAACAGCAGTGCGATGCCCCGCTCCCGCTGCAGACCAACGATGAGATTCAGCACTTGCGACTGCACCGACACATCGAGCGCAGAAACCGGTTCATCCGCCACCAGAAACTGCGGGTTCAGCGCCAGCGCCCGGGCAATACCGATGCGCTGGCGCTGGCCACCGGAGAACTCATGCGGGTAGCGCTGTGCGGCCTGCGCACTCAGACCCACCACATCCAGCAGTTCATCCACCCGCCGCCGTCGCTCAGCCGGCGTGCCGACCTGGTGTACGTCCAGCGGTTCGCGCACCGTCTGTCCGACGGTCCGACGCGGGCTCAGTGAGCCGTATGGATCCTGAAAGACGGCCTGTATCCGTGGTCGCCAGGCGAGCATCTGCTGCCGGTCGAGGCGGGTGAGATCTGTGCCGGCAAACACGACCTGTCCGGCAGTAGGCTCCTGCAGGCGCAGCAACATCCGGCCGAGCGTTGACTTTCCACAGCCCGATTCGCCGACCAGTCCGAGCGTGCGGCCGGCATGAATCGAGAAACTCACGTCATCTACCGCTTTAAGCTCTGCAACCACACGACGAAACAAGCCGCCGTGGATGGGGAAGTACTTGCTCAAGCCGCGCACATCCACCAGTGGCGCGGCGTTCATGTGGCTGCCCCCAGCGGGAAGTGACAAGCCACCGCACCGCCATCGGCGGTGCTTTGCAACGTTGGCCGCTCACGGTGGCAAAGCGGCTGAACGTAGCCACAGCGTCCGGCGAAGCGGCAACCGGCGGGCAGCTTGCCAGGATCGGGAACGCGACCCGGAATCACCGGCAACTCCGCGATGCGTTCAGCGCGTATACGCGGTATGGAGGCAAGCAGCCCCTCCGTATAGGGATGATGCGGGTGGGCAAACAGCTGCTCGGTGCGGCCGGATTCGACGATGCTTCCGCAGTACATGACGAGGGCCCGCTGGCAGAACTCGGCCACTACACCCAGATCGTGCGTCACCAGTATCACCGCCATGCGGAACTCGCGCTGCAGTTCGCGCATCTGCTCCAGCACCTGGGCCTGGGTGGTGACATCCAGCGCTGTCGTCGGTTCATCGGCGACCAGCAGCTTCGGGTTGCAGGACAGCGCCATGGCGATCATCACCCGCTGCCGCATGCCGCCCGAAAGCTGGTGCGGATAATCGTCGAGGCGACGTTCCGGATCCGGAATACTGACCTTTGCCAGCAACTCTGCAGCCATCTCGCGCGCCTGCCGACGCGACAACTGGCGGTGCTGCCGTAAAACTTCAGTGATCTGGCTGCCGATGGTGAACACCGGATTCAGCGAGGTCATGGGCTCCTGAAAGATCATCGCGACCTGGCTGCCGCGCAGCTTCTCCATGGCTTTGGCGTCGAGCGAGAGCAGATCCCGGCCGTCCATCTCGATGCTGCCGGCGACGATCTGTCCGGGTGGCGTCGGGATCAGACGCAGGACCGACAGGCCGGTAACGGTCTTGCCGCAACCAGACTCGCCAACGAGCCCCACCGTCTCGTTCGGCCAGATATCGAAACTCACTGCATCGACTGCCCGTACCGTAGCTTCCATGCTGCGGAACTCGACCGTGAGGTCTCTGACCCGGAGCAATGGAGCGGACTGTTCCGCAGCGTTCACGCTACCTTCCTCGGATCCATCGCGTCCTGCAGCGCATCGGACAGCGCATTGAAGGCCATTACCAGGCCGAACATGAGCAGCGAAGCGGCGATGAAGTTGTTGTAGAAGCCGGCCAGCACCTCCTGGGTGCTCTCCTCGATCATCAGCCCCCAGCTCATGCCATCCCGGATACCGATACCCAGAAAGCTCAGGATGACTTCTGCCTTGATCGCGCTGACGAAGGCAATCGACGCCTGCACCAGCAGGATGTGCGAGGTGTTGGGCAGGATGTGGCGGAAGATGATCCGCACCTGCGACAGGCCGATGGCATACGCTGCCTCAATGTATTCCATATTGCGCAGTTTGATCACTTCGCCGCGCACCAGCCGTGCGGTACCGATCCAGAACGAAGTGATCATTGCCACGTGCATGGCATATGCACTGCCAGCCAGCGAGTAGGCCACTGCGGCAACGAACAGGTAGAACGGAATGGCATCGAGGACGTTCATCACCCAGAGCAATAGCTCATCGATCCAGCTGCCGGTAAAGAATCCTGCAAAGGCACCGAGCACGCCACCGGTCAGCGTGGACAGCACGGCGACGACAAGGCCCACTTCAAACGCGGTAGATGTCGCGAAAATAGCCCGCGAGAAAATATCCTGGCCGATGATGTTGGTGCCGAACCAGTGCGCAGCCGACACCGGCTCCCACTTGCTGCCGCCCAGATCAGCCCAGTCTGTACCCCACCATCCGCACCACACCCCCAGCGCCGCCAGAAAATAGAGCAGGACCACGACGGCGCCGGCAATGCCGGTCAGGTCGGCAAGGAACTTTCTCAGCACCTTGTGCCAGATACTGTTCCGCCGGATCAACATGGCAGCTGAAAGCCCGTTCACTTGAGTGACACGCGGGGATCAACGGCACGGTAGAGGATGTCGTTGAGCGTCATGACAAACACGAACAGGATCGCGGTCAGGCTTACGACGGCCTTCAGTACCGGCTGGTCGCCGGTGATGATCGCCTCGTAGGTCGCCTTGCCGATACCCGGGATACCGAAATAGCTTTCGATCAGCAGGCTGCCACCGATTGCGACCTGCGGAATGGAAAACATGACACGCGTGATGATGGGAATCAGGCAGTTCTTGAAGATGCTGCGAAAGAAGATACGTCTGGAGGACAGTCCGAAAGCCCTGGCAGTCCGCACGTAGTCGCGCGTCATCTCCTCGACGATGACCGAGCGGTAGAAGCGCGTCTCGTAGCCCAGCGCCACAAAGGTCGTCGCCAGGGTTGGTACCGCAACATGGCGCAGGTAGTCAGGAAAGGACTGCACGTTCCAGCCGCGCACGGGGAACAGGTCCAGCCCGTCGCTCGAACACAGCAGGATCTGGAAAGCGATGATCACGATCAGAAAGCTCACGCTCATGCCGGTGACGGCAATCGCCATGATCAGCTTGTCTGGCCAGCGCCCGCGCCAGAACGCCGCCGCGAACGCCAGCAGGACGCCGACGAGGTGCCCGAGCAGGAAGCCCGGCAGGATCAGGATCAGTGAGACCGGTATGGTCTTGGCCAGCAGCGCCCGTACCGGCTCACCACTTGAGGAATTGCCGAAATCGAGTCGGACGACTTCACTCATATAGTCAAGGTAGCGCTGAATGAACGACTGGTCGTAGCCGAGCTGATGCCGGACCTCGATGATCTGCTCGGCCGTCGGGTTCTTGCCGAGCAGCTGGTAAGTCATGTCGGGACCGAAGTAGACCATCAGGGCGAAGCTGACCAGCGTAACGCCCAGGATCAGCGGGATGCCCGTCAGCACCTTTCGCAGCATGTACTGCATCAGCTCCACGGATCAGCCTTTGGGTGCGGGTTCAGTTGCGGACTGCACATCGACGTACTTCAGAAAGAAGCCGCCGACAATTTCGCGGTCCGGCACGGCGATGACATTCTTGTGCCACAGATAGATCCGGGTACGCGAGAGGCCGGTCATCGCCACACAGTCATCGATCACCATCTGGTTCATGCGCCGGTAGATTGCCGTCCGCTCAGGTGATGCGAGCATGACTGAAGACTGCTCATAGAGACGGTCATATTCGGGGTTGCGATAGTTCGCATCGTTGGAGCCGGGTGATCCATTCGGGCCATAAAAGAGCTGCAAAGTATTTTCGGCGTCGGGATAGTCGAGGCCCCAGCCTTTGGCAACCAGCGGCAACTCGCCGCGCTTCCAGGCGCGCGAGATGTCGCCAAAGGTGGCGTAGGTCTTGCGCTGGACCTTGTCGTGCGGAAAACCGATCGCCACCATCCAGGCCCGGAACTGCTCGAAAAAAAGCCGTTCGGTGACCCCGGCGGTCGTGCCATACACCAGTGTCGGCAGGTTTTCTGCGGTCCAGCCGTTATCACGCAGCAGCTGGCGTGCACCGGCCACATCGAGCGTCACGCTGGCGCGCGACAGCTCCGGGTCATATTCCGGACTCAAGGGCACGATGATGCCGGGGAAATATGTCGCGAGACCAAAATACCAGCTCTGGTTGCGGGCCTCCCAGTCGTAAGCCTTGATGATCGCGCATCGCAGTGCCTTGTTGCGCCGTTCCCGCGTCGGGTCGGGGTTATAGCCGAATTCCGGGAAATCCATATTGAAGGCGGTGAAGACAAAACCTCCCTCCAGACCCGCGTAGACATGAAAGCGGTCCGCATATTCCGGCTGCAGGCGCACCGG
>JBIJCV010000002.1:0-21564 GCA_044344525.1 Gammaproteobacteria bacterium
TAAAGGGTTTTGTCGCTCATTTCATTTTTTCCATCAGTTGCGAACGCTGCAACAAGTTGCGCACTTGGGTAGCATCGCGCCACTCATCGCTTCATGTCATTGTGGTAGAGCATATGCAAATCGAAATCATTCTCGAACCCGATCTCACCCCGGAGCAGGTTGCCGAACTGGCCGTCGCTGCCGAGGGCTACGGTATCCGGGCGCTATGGCATTCAAATTATCACGCCCACTGGGATCCTTTCGTCACGCTGGTCCCGGCGGCCATGGCGACAAAGAAGATACTCCTCGGCGTGCTGGCTGTCAGCCCTTACGAGTTCCATCCGCTCAAGATGGCCAACTCGATTTTGAGTCTCAACGAGATCAGCAAGGGCCGGGCCATGCTCGCTGTCGGTGGTGGCGGTGCCGTGTTGAGCTCCATCGGAACGACCATCGATTACAAGAAGCTGCGCATCGTGCGCGGTGTCCGTGAAGCGGTGGAGATTCTCAAATCCGCCACGACCGGCAAGTTCAGCATGGGTTACAAGGGCGAGATCTTTCAGATAACCAGACCGCACAAGATGGGCTGGGCAAAATCACACCCACCGCGCATCTACACCTGCTCGACCGCACCGCAGATGCTGCGCATGGGTGCGGAAGTGGCCGACGGCCTGCAGATGAGTGACGTTGCCCTGCCGATGATCGGTGAAGCGATGGAGAACGTGCGCGCCGGACTCGCCCGGCGCAAACAACCGGCAGAGGATTTCCGCACCGGCAACTTCTGGGCCTGGCACATCAAGAAAGATCGCGGGAAATCGATGTATGAGGCGCGGCGGGAACTGGTGTTCCGGGGCGAGATGGTGCCGCCCTTCACTGGTCTGCATCACTTCCTGAATGCGGAGGAGGTGCAGTACGTGAAAGACAACTGGGCCAACTTCGCCAAGGCTTACTGGACACGCTCAGGCGTCATCGACGGCGCGCCCGAAGCGATGGTCAACCACCTGATTGCCGAGCTGTCCTCCGCCGGTGACCTCGGCAATATCGAGCAGGAACTGGTCCGCTACCGGAAGTTCGCGGCAGCTGGTCTCAGCGATCTGGCCCTGCGGCTTTTTGACGACCCGATGGATGGCCTGAAGCTGATCGCGGAGCACGTGGTTCCGGCCTTCGAGCGCGCCTGAGCCGGTCCGGACGGGCGGCGGCCCAGGCCAGGTGAACTAGGCGAGAGCGAGGGCCTTTGGGAACAGGACTTCGTTCTCCTTGCGCACATGCTCGGTGGTATCGGCATCAAAGGCCGCGAGCTCATCAAGCAACGCCCGATGCTCGGGGGCCGCCCAGGCCGGCGGCTGGAAATCGTCGCTGAGCTGGCGCAGATATCCGAGCAGCTCGTCGATGAAGCCATGCTCGCGCTGCATGCACTCGATCGGCGGCAGGATGATTTCCATATCCACCAGGCTGATGTCGTTCGAGGTCGCAATCTGCCGGAGCACCGGGAACAGCATGCTTTCCTCGCGATGCAGGTGACTGAGCATTTCATCGCTCAGGGCATCGACGGCCTCGCGAAGCTTCGGCAGCCGCTCATCGCGCTGCAGGTCGGGCAGCGGAATGGCGGCAGCGAATTCCAGCATGCGGGACAGCGCATCCCGGGCAAACACGTGATGGGTATCGAGGATCAGGTCCAGAAGTTCCGGAATCGGCAGGACAGTAACCGGCAACTGGCCTGGCGGGGACGATTCAACACGTTGCTGCGGCATGGATGCACCCGGCGATCACTGGCAGAATGGGCTACCGCTGGACCTGCCACCGGAAACCCCAAGAATGAACCAGGATACGCCGGCCAACAAGAACACCCAGGCCACCAGCGTGGCATTGCTGGCGCTGGTTATTGCCGTGGCGGTGGCGGGCTATGTCTGGATCCAGCATGGCTCCGGCCTCAGCCCACCGCTCGTTGAACTGCAGAAAGAGGCGGCCATCAGCAACTCGGAACTGGCGGCGCTCGGCGCCCGCGTGGGGGAATTCGATACCGCCCGACGCCGACTGGATGAAGACCTGGACCGGCTCGCGGAACGGGTCGGCCAGGAAACCGAGGCGCTCGGTACGCTCCCGGCCCGGATCGATACCATCCAGGCAACCGTCGATCGCTTCGTGGGTGCGGGCGACAAGGTGCGGGCGGCCTGGCTGCTGGCCGAAGCCGAGCACTACATGCGCATCGCCAATGCCCAGCTGGGACTGGCGGGTGAGGTGGATGTGGCCCAGACCTCCCTGGGCCTCGCCGACGACACCCTGCGTGAACTCAACGACCCGCGCCTGACCCCGGTGCGCAAACAGCTGGCGAGAGAGCTCAACGAACTGAAGGGCGTGCCCCGGCCCGACACCGAAGGCATCGTCCTTACTCTCGGCAGCCTGGCCGAAAGCCTGGAGGATCTGCCACTCAAGAATTCCATGCCGGATACGTTCCGCGAAACTCCCCAGGCACCCGCAGAGACGCTCACCGGCTTTGCCCGTGCTGTGGCGGCGGTACGCTCTGCGCTGGCCAGCCTGGTCAGTATCCGTCGGGCGGATGATCCGATTTCACCGCTGTTGTCGGACGCGCAGAAGAACGTTCTGATTCGCAGCCTGGATCTGGAACTGCAGCTGGCACGACTGGCCATCATGCGTGGTGATGCGGGCATGTTTCGCCGTTCGATCGATGCTGCCACTGAGCGGGTTGCAGACCAGTTTGATCCGATGTCAGCGGAGGTCCAGTCGGCACTCGGATCGCTGAGGGAATTGTCCGAAGTCCGCCTTCCCGAAGAGCTGCCCGATATTTCCGGTTCACTGACCATGCTGCTGAGCGTGACCAATACCGGTAACAGCAAATGAAGATCGGCTTCACGATCATCGTGGCGCTGGTGATCGGAGCGCTGGCCGCGCACCTGGCGCTGCCCGACAACGGCTATGCGCTGGTCAATTTTCGCGGTTACATCATCGAGACATCGGTACCCCTGTTCCTGCTGCTGCTGATATTCGCCTATCTCGCCGTGCGCGCCCTGATCTACCTCTGGCAGGCACCACGCCTGCTCGGCGAAGCCTGGGCCCGCAGCCGGGCGCGGCGGGCGGGGAAAAAGGCCACGCAGGGGTATATCGCCCTCGCCGAAGGCCGGCTGGCCCAGGGCGAACGGCTGCTGACCAGCGGCGCCCGCCACTCCGAAACACCGCTGCTCAACTATCTCGCGGCCGCACGTGCGGCGCAGATGCAGGGTGACAGGCAGAGGCGGGATGCATGGCTCAACATGGCCTGCATACAGGAACCTGCAGCAACCGATGCGGTTTTGCTGACGCAGGCCGAACTGCAACTGGAGGACGGCCAGTACCCCGAAGCATTGGGCAGCTTGAACCGTGTCCGCGAGCGACAACCAGGGCACGCGCAGGCGCTCAGGCTGCTGGGCGACCTGCATCAGCGCCGGCAGGAATGGCAGCCGCTGGCCGAGCTGCTGCCCTTGATCCGGCGGCACGGCAATGTGGCTGCAGACATGCTCGACGACTGGAGCGTGGCTGCGTACGGCAACATCATGGCCACACTACAGACCGATCGCAGCGCCCTCGAACGCCTGTGGGAAGACGTGCCGCGCCATCTGCGCCGCGAACCGCGGCTGACGCTGGCCCGCGCACAGGCGCTGATCGCCTGCAGCGCAGTGGATGATGCCGAAGTCGAGATCCGGCGCACGCTGAAAGAAGACTGGAGCGAAGCACTGGTCAACCTGTATGGCCAGCTCGCAGTTGCGGATCCTGCCGCCCACCTGAAGCGCATCGAGGCCTGGCTCAAGGAACATCCGGAAGATCCCGCCTTGCTGCTGGCTGCCGGGCGTACCTGTGTCCGTCACCAGCTGTGGGGCAAGGCGCGCAGCTATTTCGAGACCAGTCTGGCCATCCGTGCGGTGCCGGAGACCTACCGCGCACTCGGTCAGCTGATGGCGCAGGTCGGTGAGTCGCAGTCCGCCTCACGCGCTTTTGAGCGCGGACTATCGATGGCAACCACGACGCAGCCGTCGACATCGGTTGCGACGCTGCCTGCAGCCACCGGCTCCAGTCGCATCACGATCTGACCAGGCGCGCGTCTACTGGCCTGCAGCCCGGTCCAGGGCAAGACTGGCAAGACGCGGCCCCGGCACCTGGTCGAACCAGCTCTCGATCAGGCGAAACGCGATCGAAATCGGCGGCGGCAAAAGCACGCGACGGGCGATGATATCGGCGCGCGACAGCCAGCGCGCCTCAATCAGTTCCCCATCGTTGAGGCGGATATCGCTGCTCAGCGCTGTGGCCTGGAAGCCGAGCATCAACGCCGAGGGAAACGGCCAGGGCTGCGAGGCGCTGTAGATCGCCTCAGTCACTACGACATTGGTTTCTTCACGGACCTCACGGACCACTGCTTCTTCCAGCGTCTCGCCCGGTTCAACGAAGCCGGCGATAGTGGAAAACCGGCCTTCCGGCCAGCTTGCCTGTCGGCCAAGCAGGCAGTGGTCCCCCTTATGCACCAGCACGATGACTGCGGGATCAATGCGCGGGAAGCAGCGCTGTGCACAGGATGCAGCGCTGCAGGCCATGACAAATCCGCCTTCGGCGGGCCGGTTGGGCGCACCACAAACACCACAATAACGATGGCGTTCCTGCCAGAGGATCATCGCCCTGGCATAGGCCAGCAGGGCCGCATCAGCCTCACTCACCAGACTCGCAATGTCGCGCAGGCCCAGAAAGCCTGAGCTGGGCAGGCCACCCGGCGGCACATCACCGCACAACGCCACGGCAAACAGTGCGCGACCGGCACGCCGGCCCAGAAACACCAGGTCCTCGTGCCCGGTAACCAGCAGTTCCAGCTCTTCGCGACGACAGTCCGCCACAAGGCCATCGCGCACCAGACAACGCGACTGCCATACCGGCAGAAAACGGGTGTCAGTTTCGGCAAAGGCCGCGGCCAGCGCCTCCGGAAGCCGACGCAGCTCCGCCAGACGCTCGATGCCGGCGCCACTGAAAGCAAGCCGGGTGATGCTCATGGGGGCAGGTTACGCGTGATCTTTTAGTTCGCAAAACGGGCAGCGCTCGTAATCGAGCGCATAGGCATCACGCACATAGGGACCCTCGCACAGCGCGCACCAGGCCAGCTGGAGCTCATGCGTACGGACCAGCGACTGCATCAGATTCCACGCCCATTCAAAGGACAGCTGCGGCTGATGGTGGAGGTAGAGATAAGCCTCATAGGCATCGCAGAAGCGGCAGCCCATGATGTTGGACGGAACATTCAGGGCACGCAGGCTCCGGCCGGAGGCATCGACTTCGGCAACCCGGCTGTGGACCAGCAGACCGGCGATCAGGCTCGCCTCCCCCTGGCGCGGCGCGGTGGACACAAAGGGTGCGATCTGGCTGGGCGTCTTGCCGCGACGGCGGCGCACCGTCTGGCTCTGGCCCGGGAAGTAGCTGCTATGGATCTTCCGGATCCGGTCTTCCGTAAAGCCCGTACACAGACGGATCGTGCCCGTGCGTGCCTCGTGGCGAATCATGCGAATGGCGAGATCGAAGCGGTCACGCTCGGCGGCGTAGCGGTCATCTGTGGCGCGCATATATACCCCGGTTTTTTACCATATTTGGTCCTTTTGGACCAAAAATCACAACTCTGTCTATATATTTGTCACTTATGGACCAAATATAGTAGTTATGTCAGCTCATATTGGAACCAAGCAAATGACCGGAAAGTGGCCTGAATCGCGTCTCGGTGCCGAGCTCTATGGCTTTAATCGCGAATTTCTGGAGCTACTGCGGGACGGTGCCCGCGAGCCGCATGTCTTCGGGCTGGATGCGCCGGTACGCCAGCGCCTGGCCGAACTGAATGGCGTACAACTGGATAGCATCGCCAGCACCCCCTGCCTGCTGGCGAGCTTCAGTGTGTTACCCCCGGCCCGCAGCCCGCGCGGCGTTGCCGAACCTTCCGGGCTGCGCCCATCACCAATTCCCGCCCCGCTGGCTGAAGCCGCCCGGCTGTTCGCGGCATCCCTGCTCGCCTGGCTCTGGCATGCCGCACGCGAAGACCGGTTGCTGGCGGTGCTCTGCATCGGTCCCGGCCTGGATGATCTCGACGGCCTGTCCGGGGCCGCTTTCAGCGACCTGCAGCGGGCGGCCGTCACGGCGACCGAGTGCCTGGAAGCACGCTTCTGCCGGCACCCACGGCTCTGGCCGGACCTGCTGCGGGCTGCCGCCAGCGGCGATACGCAACTGATGGCGGCAACGCGACTGTCGGCGGTTCAGCTCACTCTGGTGCAGCGGGTACCGCTGTCGGGGGTGCAGCGCGACAGCTTGCGCCGGCCGCCCACAAGGCACTGAGGTACAGGCACAATGCCGCGCCATGCATGCCCTGTCCGTACGTCAACTGGTAAAGGTCTACGCCAACGGCGTTCAGGCGCTGGCCGGTATTGACCTGGATGTTCCGCGCGGCGATTTCTGCGCCCTGCTGGGTCCCAACGGCGCAGGCAAAACCAGCCTGATCGGTATCGTCACCTCGCTGGTGAGAAAGACCAGCGGTGAGGTCCGCGTATTCGGCCATAACCTCGACCACGAGCTGAATGCGGTGAAATCAGCCATCGGTGTGGTGCCGCAGGAGATCAATCTCAATCTCTGGGACAAGGTCAGCAACATCGTCGTCAACCAAGCGGGCTTTTATGGGGTGCCGCCTGCCCGCGCGCGCCGGCGTGCGGAGATCTGCCTCAGGCAGCTGCAACTCTGGGACAAGCGCCATGATTCGGCGCGCACGCTTTCCGGTGGCATGAAGCGCCGGCTGATGATCGCGCGGGCATTGATGCACGAACCGGAATTGCTGATTCTCGACGAACCCACGGCTGGCGTGGATATCGAGATACGCCGTTCGATGTGGGATTTTCTGCGCGAACTCAATGCGGCGGGTACCACCATCATCCTGACCACACACTATCTTGAGGAAGCAGAGAACCTGTGCCGGCACGTGGCGATCATCGACCATGGGCGCGTAATCGTCGACGACCACATGGCCACTGTGCTGACCCGGCTCCAGCAAGAACACTTCCTGCTGACACTGCGCGAGCCGATTGCGGTCCTGCCGGCGCTGCCAGGCTTCGAGCCAAAGCTGATATCCGCTCACGAGATCGAGGTTGCCGTGCCCCGCTCGCGCCAGCTCAACGAGCTGTTCGCCGGGTTGTCGGCGGCCGGACTGCAGGTCACCAGCATGCGCAACAAGGCGAATCGCCTTGAGGAATTGTTCGTCACCCTGACCGAACGCAAGGACCGGGCGCCCGCCGGCAGTGCCGGGGAGACGCGGCGATGAGCTTCAGACAACAGGCGATCGCACTGGCAACCCTGTCGCGCAAGGAGTATCACCGGGTAGTACGCATCTGGCTGCAGACCGTCCTGCCTCCGGCGATAAACATGGGGCTCTATTTCCTGATCTTCGGCGAGCTGATCGGTGCACGCATCGGGCAGATGGGCGGCTTCGACTACCGCCAGTACATCGCGCCCGGACTGATCATGATGGCGGTCATCACCAACTCATACGGCAACGTGGTGGCGTCCTTTTTTTCCGCGAAGATTCACCGGCACCTGGAAGAAATGCTGGTCGCACCGATGTCGGCGGCAACCATTACGCTCGGTCACATGGTGGGCGGCATCGTGCGCGGCGTACTGGTGGGGCTGATGGTAGCCGTCGTGGCCCGGCTGTTCACGCCGCTGCCGCTGACTCATCCGCTGATCACGGCAGCGGTATTTCTGCTTTGTGCGGCAATCTTCTCGCTGGCCGGCCTGATCAACGGCATTCTGGCCCAGCACTTCGACGACATATCGATTATCCCGTCCTTCGTGCTCCAGCCGCTGACCTACCTGGGCGGCGTGTTCTACTCGATCACGCTGCTGCCGGATTTTGCCCAGCAACTGTCGAAGCTCAATCCGATCCTGTACATCGTCAATGCCTTCCGTTACGGCATGCTCGGGGTGTCGGATATCGATATCGGTGCGGCCTTCGCGATGATGCTGGCGAGCCTGGCGGTGCTGTTTGCCATCTGCATCATGCTGCTCGAGCGCGGCACGCGGATCCGCGACTAGCTACTTGTCGCAGGAGCGGCGGCTTGCTGCTCACTTGCGATCGAGGGTGAAACGCTGCCCCTGGCTGGCCAGGATAATTCCGTCCGGTGTGATGCTTTCGAGTGTCGGCCCCTCGCTCAGCTGGGCACCTTCCCGGTATTTGCGGCCATTGATGACGGCAAAGCGCACGCTGGGGGTGTCGTTGTAAACCAGCAGGTCCAGATTGAGCAGCGGCAGATTCAGTGTGCCGGCAGCGATCAGCTGCTCGACAGTCGGCAGCCCGGGATCAGCGATGATCCTTGACGGCACCGCGGGCGGCTTTGCAACCACGGGTGGCGCAACGGCTGCGGCGGGTGGTGCGGATATCTGCGTCGCAGGCCGCGTATCCGGCAAGTCACTCTCCACCTCAGGCGGCATTGCCGGCTGGCCTGATTCGGCCTCCCGCGCCAGGGCACGGACTGCAAGTTCAGGGCTGGGAGGCGCCGCCGGAACAGCAGGTGTGGCTGGCGGCGCCGCGGTCTCCACCGGGACAACCGGGCCGATGACGCTGGAGCCGGCATACCACTGCCAGGCCATGAAACCGATATTTGCCACCAGCACCACAGCGAGCAGCGGCATCCACAGACTGCGCCGGCCGCGGCCCGTGGCGTAACGCACATCCGCCAGTCCGGGCGCAGCGCCGCGCTGCCGCTCGGCATCGCTCTTGCGTAGCGCATCAAGGATGAATGACATATGCCCTGGGCTAGTTGGTCTGCGCCAGACGCGGCATATCGCCGCTGCTGACTTCAGAATTGATCGCCGCCTGCGTCGCGTAACCGGCGATGCCATCTACCGGCAACTGCCGCTCCCGCTGATAGTCACGGATCCGGTTGGCCAGATTCTCGTCATACAGATCCGAATCGGCCGGCTCGACGGGATTACCCTGAATAACCGCCAGACTGTCACGCAGCCAGCGCACGCCGGGATCACGCATACCGGGCAGAAAAGCATTCACCGCGCCGGTCTGTGGCCGCCACAGCAGCAGGTATTCCCCAAACCAGAACCGCGCCAGTTCCTGACTGTCGACGCGATATTCTGCGCCGTCGATATTCAGTGTCGCGGCACGCTCACCAATCCCGACCAGGACCACCTGATGCGGATTGCTGTCGGCATCGCGTAGCGTCAGGATCACGGGCCGGCCCAGAGTCTGCACCTGCTCCAGCGTACCGCGCTGATAAAGGCAATGCAGGCCAAGTTCCTCCGCCTGTACGCAAGGCCGCCTGGAGTCACTGTGCAGATCGACATTCCAGAGGCGAAACAGCTCACCGAAAGCCGTGTCCGTACCGGTCCGTCCGGCGCTGTCATGCAATAGCGGCGCGAGTGGCACGGGCGGCACATCGCTGCCGTTCACCGCAACGGGCTCAGGCGGCACGCTGTTCTGCACTGCCACCGGCGGTGCCGGGCTGACCGCCAGCACGGCTTGTTCGGCCCGGTTTGCACGCAGCCACTGCATACCGGCGAAACCCGAGGCGAGGATGATCAGCAGACCCGCCACAGCTGCACCGATCAAGCCACCCGGGTGCGCCCACCACGGCCGCTGCCAGCTGAAACCTGCCGGTGGCTGATCGTAAACCTCGCGCACTGCCTCACGCACCAGTTGCGGAGTGATCTGCTGCGTCTCTCCGGTATAGCCGCCGAGCAGCGCCCGGTCTGCAATCACGTTGATCATGCGCGGTACGCCACCCGAGTGCCGAAACAGCATGCGCTTGGCAGCGGTGCTGAAGATCGGTCCGATGGCGCCGGCAATCTTCAGGCGGTGATCGATATAGGCACTGGTCTCATCGCTGCTCAGGGGCTCGAGGTGGTAACGGCCGGTGATCCGTTGCGCCAGCTGCCGCATGTCATTGCGTGCCAGTTGTTCACGCAACTCGGGCTGGCCGATCAGGATGATCTGCAGCAACTTCTGCTTGGCCGTCTCGAGATTGGTCAGCAGGCGCACCTGTTCCAGCACTTCCAGACGCAGATTCTGTGCCTCATCGACGATCAGGATGGTGCGACGCCCGCGACTGTGATTTTCCAGCAGAAAGCTGTTCAGTGAATCGGTCAGCGCCTTGATGCTGTTGCGGTGCTCGGGCAGTGCAACATGCAGTTCCTCACAGATTGCGGCCAGGAATTCAACGCGCGACAACTGCGAGTTCAGCACCACGGCAACATCGGCAAACTCGGGCAACTGCTGCAGCAGGCTGCGCACCAGGGTGGTCTTGCCGGTACCGACTTCGCCGGTCAGCTGGATGAACCCGCCGCTTTCCCTGACGCCATAGATCAGGTGAGCGAGCGCCTCCGCATGCCGCTCACTCATATAGAGGTAACGCGGATCAGGCGTGATCGAGAAAGGTTTCTCGTTCAGACCGAAAAAACTGGTGTACATCGTATTCCAGGACCTTCAGCCGGAGTCCGGTATAGCTAAGCGCGCTGCCCAGCGCAGGCCATCATAAGACGGTCCGGCGTCGGCGATCGCATCCATCGACTGCTTGAGCAGTTCATCAGCCCGTTCGCGTGCCTGCGCCATACCGAACAGATGCGGGTAAGTCGCCTTGTCGCTGGCCAGATCCGAGCCGCCGGTCTTGCCGGTTTCCTCGACGCTGCCTTCGATATCCAGGATGTCGTCGCGCACCTGGAAAGCCAGTCCGAGCGCGTCGACGAAGCGCTCCAGCGCATGCAGCGTAGCCAGCGGAACATCGACGCAACAGTATGCCGCGGAGAGCACGCTGGCGCGCAACAGATAACCGGTCTTCAGACGGTAGATGTGCTCGAGTTCAGCAGGGTCCAGACGCTTGCCCTCCGACGTCATGTCCATCGACTGTCCGCCGGTCATGCCGCGCGAACCACAGGCATCGGCCAGCAGGGCAACCAGCTTTACCTGGATAGCAGGCAGATCCCGCAGCGCCGGATGCGTGGCCAGAATCTCGAAAGCCAGCGGCTGCATGGCGTCGGCTGCCAGGATTGCCGTGGCCTCATCGAAGGCGCGGTGCGCGGTAGGCCGGCCACGACGCAGGTCATCGTTATCCATGGCTGGCAGGTCGTCGTGTATCAACGAAAAAGTGTGCATCAGCTCAATGGCCACGGCGGGGGCGTCCAGCACATCGGCCGACACCCCTAGCGCCTCGCCCGTCGCGTACACCAGCAGCGGCCGTATGCGCTTGCCACCACTCAGCGCCGAGTAGCGCATGGCCTGGTGCAGGATAGTCGGTGCCACGCTCTCTGCCGGCAGATAGTGATCAAGCACACCCTCGATGCGCGCGATATAGCCTTCAACCCGATCGTTAAATGTCATGCCTGCCAATCCTTTCCCGTGCAGGATAGAGGCTTGCGCGGGAGCGGGCCATGCCCCAAGGCTATAATCTTTCGTTTAACGGCACGGGATCCACGATGCAAGCGGTCGCGATAGCCCATCCCAACGTGGCACTCATCAAATACTGGGGGAAGCGCGCGGCCGCCGGCAATCTGCCTGCCACCGGCTCGCTTTCACTGGTCCTCGGCGGGCTCGCCACTGAAACCATGGTGCGCTTCGAGGCCGGCAGACAGGGTGATAGCGTATTGCTGGACGATCACGAGGATGTGGAGACTTCCGCGCGCGTCTCTGCCTGTCTGGACATCCTGCGCGGCGAGGCCGGGATTCATGACGGGGCTGTGGTCGAATCGCGCAACGATTTTCCGACCGGCGCCGGCCTGGCTTCATCGGCCTCCGGTTTCGCTGCCCTGGTTATCGCCGCCGCCGGTGCGCTCAGCTTGCGCCTGCCGGCGGCACGGCTCGCCGAGATCGCACGCATTGGTTCCGGATCGGCAGCGCGTTCTTTGGCCGGCGGTATCGTGCTACTGAAGAACCAGGCGGCAACCACGGTATGCACGCAGGTCTCGGCACCGGCAGACTGGCCGCTGGAGATCGTGGTTGCCATCACGGCCACCGGCCAGAAGGCCATCAGCTCACGACAGGGCATGGCGCTCAGCGAGCAGACTTCGCCTTACTACCCGGCATGGGTGGCAAGCCACGCCGCTGATCTGGACGCAGGTCTGGCCGCCGTACAAGCGCGGGATTTTGCCGCGCTGGCCGAACTGGCCGAACACAACTGCCTGAAGATGCACGCGGTAATGCTGAGTACGCGTCCACCGCTGATCTACTGGACGCCGGCAACGCTGGCCTGCCTGCAGCGGGTCCGCGAACTGCGCGCGGCCGGGGTCCCGGTCTTTTTCACGATCGACGCGGGGCCACAGCTGAAAGCGGTCTGCCTGCCGGAGGCGGCCAGCGAAGTGGCCGCCGCACTGACCGCGATCGACGGCGTGCGCAGTGTGCTGCGCAGCCCGCTGGGGGCCGGAGCACGCCTGCGTGCTGCCGGTGATTGAAGCCAGGGCACCTGGCAAACTCGTCATCGTCGGCGAGTACGCGGTGCTCTACGGTGCACCCGGGATTGCCGTCGCCGTCGATGTACGCGCGCGGGCCAGACTGGAGTCCCGGTCCGGACATGACAGCGAACTCTTGATACCGGACACCGGCCAGCGATTCCGGTTTCATGCAGACCTGGCCGCCGGCCTGCGCTGGGAGGGTCCATCCCCAGCTGCGCTTGGCCTGCCCCTGGAGTCCTGTATCACGACGCTCAAGGCACACCGGCTCCTGCCGCAGACGGGAACACTGCCTGCCTGCAGGATTGAGCTGGATACAGCCGCATTTCACGGCACGGATGCTTCTGGCCAGCGTATCAAGCTGGGTCTCGGCTCGAGCGCGGCCATCACCGTGGCACTGATGGGCGCGCTGCTGCAGTTTGTGCACGCTGCGCCCCAGCCACCCGCCAGTCTGAGCGCACTCTGCCGTGAAGCCCATCGACATCTGCAGGGCGGCAGCGGCAGCGGTATCGACATCAGCACGGCCATCGCTGGCGGCGTAATCAGTTTTGAATGTGCGCCGGGCAGTGATACGCCTCACGAGAGTTGCCTGACGTGGCCCGGTGACCTGCACATGCTCCCGGTGTGGGCAGGCAACAGCGCCTCGACGCCCGCCATGCTGGCCCGGCTGAAAACCTACCGTGAGCAGCAGCCGGCAGCGTGTGCCGGCCACATGGCGCAGCTGGGTGATATCGCCAGCCGGACGGTTCTGGCCTGGCGCGCAAGGCAAACCGGCAGGCTTCTGGAAACGCTGGCCAGCTATGCATCGGCACTACGCGATCTGGATGAGGATGCAGGCATCGGCATCTTCGGCGGCGGACATCAGGCCATGCGTGAAATCGCCGTGGCGCATGGCGCGGTATACAAACCATCCGGGGCGGGCGGCGGCGATTTCGGCATCGCGCTAACCACATCACCACAGGTTCTGACTGCGCTCAGGCAGGACTTTGCGGCGCGCGGCTACCGGTGTCTGGAGTCCGGTATCTGTGCGCCCGGACTTCAGGTGCAGACCACGGCCTAAGGCTGGTAGCGGTAGTACTCGACGCCCAGATCCTGAAAACTGCGGTCTGAGCGGGTGCCGATATGGTCGATGATGAACTCACCGGCACAGTTCATCTCCAGATTTTCAGGCTGTCGGCCTTCACGCAGCGCCAGATACTGCTCGGCAGAAAGGTCTACAGCGGGCTGCAGCGCCGTTTCAATACCGATTCGTGCTGCCGCGTCCTGCCAGCCCTCAACAACCCGCAGTGGAATCGCGTCGGCCGCATCACCACTGCCATAACCGATGGCAAGCAGCTCACTGCCGGCCAGTTCGACCCCGCGCTGCCGGGCATCGGCAAACCCGGCCGCCATCCAGGCGGGCAATGCACCTGTATACAGATTGCCTACTTCCCGCATCCACTCGGAACCCAGCGTCATCTTGCCCAGCACCTGCTGGCTGAAGGTCTCGCTTTGCCGGAAAGCCTTCAGCACCGTCATGCTCAGCGGAAACACTTCCTCGTGGATGCGTGCCTGCACGGCCAGTTGTTCCAGCTCCGGCATGGCCTGCATTTCAGCGATGACCTCATCAACCGCAAGGCCGGCACCACGGCAGTAGCCGGCGAGTTCGTCCCGGTCTGCGCTGTCACCCTGGGCAAGCGCAAACAGCCAGGCCAAGCCCAGGCCGGTCTCCGGCATGCGCTGATAGGGCCGATGCATGAACACCGCTTCGAGGCTGCGCAGATATCTGGCCGGAGACTGCGCACACCGCGCATACAGTTCGTCGAGTGCACGGCGGATTTCATCGATGTAGCAGTTGGTGGAGTAACGCCCGTTGTAGACCGGAATATCCAGCGAAGCCGCCTCGCCGCTGGCACCCGGCCGGGCCGTCAGGGGTTTGCGGAAATCGATACCGCGATACTCGGATGCGGTGCCAGCCAGGCGCAGGTCGATGCTGGCAAGTCTTGGCCTGGCCTCAAGCAGCATTGCCACCGCACCGGCACCCTGCGTCGGCTCGCCCGTGCTGCCTCGTCCATACAGGGCCTTGTCAGAACAGACGACGATGGCGACGCCATCGCTGCCGTCGGATTGCAGGAAACGCAGTGCGCCACGCAACGCATAGACGCCACCAAGACAGGCATGCTTGAACTCTGGCACTTCGCAATTTCGCGCAACCACCGGACTGCCACGCGAACGCAGGGCCGCATCCAGCATGCCCTTCACGATAATCGCACCGGCCGAATTGTCGGTACTCGATTCGGTTCCCAGGGCCAGGTAGCGAATCCTGGCCGGATCCACCGCATAACGATCGATCAGGCGCAGGCAGGCATTGGCCGCCATCGTGTAGACACTTTGCCCGGGACCCAGCATGCGAAAACCGGTGCCCACGACCTGGCGGATCTTTTCCCAGTCCGAGCCGGTCCATTCACACCACTTGTGCAGATCAACCCGGCAGGGCGGCAGGTACACGGCCATACCGCTCAGCCCGGCAATTTCCTGAGCGGCCGGTCTGGTGGAATCTGATGTGCTGAATGACGAAATGTGCGCGGGCATGTGAGAACCAACCCCGCCGTGCGGGGTTACGCAAGATACTAACCGACCAGCCCGCACAGTGTCATGACTGGACCGGCCGGGTACGGCTTTGCAGCTCGGCAGCGTCGAAATCATCGACCGCAGTCAGCGCCAGCACCGTCGCGTCAAACTCCCGCAGTTGCCCAGCCTCGGCCTCCGACAGGATCCCCTGGACCCTGGCCTGTTCAATATGCTCGTGGAAGTCACCGTGTGGCAGCAGGCCGGCTTTGCTCGCTTCGCGCACGCGCTGTTGCAGCGGCAACAGGCTCTCGGCGGTTTCCATCGCGGCCTGCAGCTGGCCAATCACGCAGCCGGGTTCGGGTACCGCATAAATGCCCTCACAGAGCCGGCTGCGGGTATCGGTGGGTCGGGTAATCAGCGCAACGATCTGCTGGCCCAGCTCATCCGGCGGCGCCGAGTACATGCGGCCGCGCGGGAAAATGAGCCCCCGCAACAGGACTGCCACCCAGCGGTTGGGGAAGTTGCGCAAAAAGCCGTGTAGCTGTTCCTGCGCCTGATAAAGCAGCGTCCGGCATGACCACTCGACCAGCGGCAGATCAGCCGATTGACGACCCTGATTGTCGTAGTGCTTGAGCACCATGCTGGCCAGATAGATACAGCTGAACACATCGCCGAGCCGGGCCGACAGCATCTCCTTGCGCTTCAAACCGCCACCGACCACCAGCATGGCCACATCCGCCACCAGCGCGAATGCGGCGCTGTAACGGTTCACGTGCTGGAAGAAGCGTGCCGTCGGGCCGTCGATGGGCGCCGGGCTGGCCCGTGCGTTGCTTAGCGCCAGCACGAAGGTTCGCGCGGCGTTGCTGATCGCATAGCCGACATGGGCAAACAGGTAGCGGTCGAAGTCGCGCAGGCCGCGGCTGAAATCCGGATCGTTGGCCGCCTCCATTTCCTTCAGCACAAACGGATGGCAGCGAACCGCACCCTGACCGAAGATGATCAGGCTGCGCGTGAGGATGTTTGCACCCTCAACCGTGATTGCAATCGGTATGCCCTGATAGATGCGCGCGAGATAGTTGGAGCGGCCCAGCATGATGCCTTTGCCGCCCTGCACGTCCATCGCATCGTTGGTGACCCGCCGTGCGAGCTCAGTACAGTGGTATTTGAGTACTGCCGAAGGCACCGATGGCCGCTCGCCGCGGGCAATCGCCGTTGCGGTGACCGACAAGCCGGCATTGATGATGTAGGTGAAGCCCGCCATCCGCGCCAGCGCTTCGCCCACACCCTCGAATTCGCAGACCGGCAGGTTGAACTGGCGACGCAGCCGCGTGTAGGCACCGGATGCGTAAACGATGGCCTTGCTGCCGCCCATCGCATTCGACGGCAGGGTAATGCCGCGACCCGCCGAGAGTTGCTCGACCAGCATCTTCCAGCCCTGGCCGGCCCGCTCCGGCCCACCGATGATGGCATCCAGCGGCACGAACACATCATGGCCCTGCGTCGGGCCGTTCTGAAACGGCACATTCAGCGGGAAATGCCGGCGGCCAATCGTGATGCCTGGCGTACTGACCGGAATCAGCGCAGCGGTTACGCCGCGGTCTTCCTGCGGGCCGAGCAGATGCTCGGGATCGCGCAGCTTGAACGCCAGTCCCAGCACTGTGGCCACCGGTGCCAGCGTGATATAGCGCTTGTCCCAGTTGAGGCGGATACCGATGATCTCGCGGCCTTCCCACTGACCACGACAGACGACACCGGTATCGGGAATCGATGCAGCATCCGAACCCACGCGCGGACCGGTCAGGGCAAAGCAGGGAATCTCGTCGCCGCTGGCGAGTCGCGGCAGGTAGTAGTCACGCTGTTCATCGGTTCCATAGTGCAGCAGCAACTCTGCCGGACCGAGCGAATTGGGCACGCCGACCGTCGAGGCAACCACGGCACTGCGGCTCGAGAGCTTCGCGAGCACGGCCGCAACCGCAATCGGTGAGAACTCGAGGCCGCCATAGCGCTTCGGAATGATCATCGCGAAAAAGCGCTGCTGCCGGATAAAGGCCCACAGCTGCGGCGGCAGATCAGCCAGCTCATGGGTGATCTGCCAGTCATCGCTCAGGCGGCACAGTTCTTCGGTAGGGCCATCGAGAAACGCCTGCTCCTCGGCCGTCAGATGCGGTGCGGGCAGGGCCATCAGCCGACCCCAGTCCGGCAGGCCGGTAAACAGTTCGCCGTCCCACCACACCGTGCCGGCTTCCAGTGCCTCACGTTCGGTATCAGACAGATGCGGTACGACCGTGCGATAAAAGCGCAGCAACGGCAGCGTGATGCGTTCGCGGCGGAACTTGATGGAATTCAGCGCAACAAGCCCGGCAAACAGCACCCAGAGCAGCAGCTTCCAGATCGACCAGCCGGCACCGAACAGGCTGTAAATGAACAGCGCGCCACCCAGCGTCAGCGTGGAGGTGGGCAGATCCATGCGCCGCCAGGCAAGCAGAATACCGACGCCCAGCAGGGCGGCAGTCCATAACAGCCATATAACGAAATCAGTCATCGTGTCACCCCGCCTGGTGCAGTGACTGACTATAAACCACACGGCGCGTCAGGGAGCATCCCGCACGGAAGACTCCCTGACGCGGCCTGTTCAGAGCAGGGCAGCGATCGCTTCGCGTTCCTCGCGCAGTTCGGTTTCGGTGGCATTCATGCGCTCACGGCTGAAATCGCTGACCGGCAGACCCTGCACGATCTCGTATTTGCCTTTCGCACAACGCACCGGATACGAGTAGATGATGCCTTCCTTGATGCCGTAGCTGCCATCAGACGGCACCGCCATGCTGACCCAGTCATCGCCAGGCGTACCAAGCGCCCAGTCGCGGATATGGTCGATCGCAGCCGACGCGGCCGATGCGGCGCTCGACAGTCCGCGCGCCTTGATGATCGCTGCACCACGCTGCTGCACGACGGGAATGAATTCATCCTTGACCCACTTGGCATCGACCAGCTCGCTGGCGCGCCGCTCGTTGATCACGGCCTGGCTGATATCCGGATACTGGGTGGCTGAATGATTGCCCCAGATCGTCATGCGGCTGATCTGGGTGACATGCGTACCGGTCTTCCGGGCGAGCTGCGCCAGGGCGCGGTTGTGATCGAGTCGCGTCATCGCCGTGAAGTTGGCTGGATTCAGCGTCGGGGCATTGGCCTGGGCGATCAGCGCATTGGTGTTGGCCGGATTACCGACCACCAGCACCTTCACGCCGCGGCTGGCGTGTTCGTTGAGCGCCTTGCCCTGCACCGAGAAGATCTTCGCGTTCTCGCGCAGCAGATCGGCCCGCTCCATGCCCGGGCCGCGCGGCTTGGCACCGACCAGCAGCGCGTAATCCGTATCCTTGAAGGCCACATCAGGCTGGTCGGTGGCAACAACGCCCTGCAGGGTCGGGAAGGCGCAGTCCTCGAGTTCCATGACCACGCCATTCAGGGCATTCAGCGCTGGCGTGATTTCCAGCAACTGCAGAATCACCGGCTGGTTTGGCCCGAGCAGCTGCCCGGAGGCAATGCGAAAGGCGAGCTGATAGCCGATCTGGCCGGCAGCGCCGGTAATCGTCACTCTGGCGGCTTTGGTCATGAGACTTGAATTCCTGTTTGCGGGGCGCGGATCTTACCTGCCAAGGAGAAGTCCGGCCAGATCCGCAGACCTGGTCCAGACGCTTCGGACGCGGTTACTTGTTAACCGCCTTGTAAGCCTTGATCTGCTCATTGAAGCGGGTTGCCACAGCGTCCATCGCATCGACGGCGGCATTGTGCCGCTTGATGTGCATGGCTTTGGTTTCGGCCGTCTGCTGCTCAACCGGCAAGGCGGCTTCTTCAGCATCCAGGCAGGCCAGATAGACGTCCATCTCGGCAATGTACTTCTTGACCACGCCAGATGCGGCGTTCATTTCATCGCTGCTGGCCTTCGCCCCGTCCGGCACGGCAACTTCAGCCGGATATTCACAGGCGGCCAGAGCGGGGTTCGACACGGCAAAGGCGATACCGAGTACGGCGGTCATCATGAATTTCTGCATGGCGCGGGGTCTCCGGTTGAGAATGATTGTTATCCAGGATGTTCAATTATGCCGCAGCCTCAGCCGCGAGCGAACAGGCTGCGGTATCGGCTGGCGGCTCCGCCCTGATCCAGCAGCAGATCACGGAAATCATCTACCGCCATCACCCGGCCGAACAGCAGGCCCTGTGCGTAATAGCAAGGCGGCGACGAGGTCCTTGCCCTTGACTGCCGGGCAAGGCGGGAACGGTGGCCACGAATAAGCCTTCCGAATCCTTCTCGACAACAACGTCAAATTCCCGGGTCATGGCCACCTCCGAGCAGCGGATAGGACGTTCAAAGGGCTGGCGAAAATTGCCGCGAATCCAGCGACGTATCGGGGCGACTGGAAACCACTGCAAGGATCGCCGTTCTGGCGCTTGCGTTCCGGTAACTACCGCGCCATTTGCGAGGTGCGGGGTAAAGAGTTGTATATCCTGGTGTTAAAGATTGGCTCGCGTGGAGATGTGTACAAATGAGCGCCCAGATCATCACCAGCAATGGCAAGCCGGCATTTGCCGTACTTCCGATTGCGGAGTACGAGCGCTTACTCACGCTCGCGGAAGATCGCATCGATATCAATGAAGCACGGCGAGTCTCTGCGCGGATCGCGTCCGGCGAAGAAGAAACCCTGCCTGCCGATTTCGTTGACGTCCCTACCCCACCACCACCGGGATCTTGCCGATTTTCGCCCGCCACTCGGCAGTCCCTGACGTTGTGTACAACGTTGCCGGCGGGATGCCGGCAACCTTCGGTAGCGCAAGCCGACAGATGACGCTGGCAATGATGCGTACCTTTCCCCCACAACGCTCGCACTGCTCGATGCATCACAAACCTGCCGTAGTTCCGGCGTGTTCTTTGCGTTTTGTTGAGGCGTTCTGAAGGCGATTGGCGTAGCCTCCATACTTAAAAATATCGTCAGGTCTTACCCTCTGTCATGACGTCTCTCAGTCTGCTGCTTTGGATTGTTGTCGGCATCGCGCTGCAGGTAGGGCTATTCTTGGGCATCAGCTTCTGGCGGCACTGGCAGTCCTACAGCCGGCTCAAGCACGGACAGCCCGAAGCAGATGAAACGATAACCGCGATCAGTCCGCCAAAGGAAGAAGTGCCTGCCTGGTCAGGATTTCGCCCTTTCAAGGTTGCCCGACGCGCCATCGAAGACGCTGCCGGACAAATTTGCTCCTTCTATCTGGAACCCGAGGAGAGCCAGCCGCTTCCGTCATTCAAGCCCGGCCAGTTCCTGACCTTTCGTTTGGAAGTCCCCAAGGCCGATGGCAACGGTAAAGAGCAGATCACCCGCTGCTACTCCCTGTCCGATGCCCCCCAGTCGGGGCATTACCGTGTTTCGATCAAACGGATACCGCCGCCGCCGCGGAGCAATCACCCCCCGGGGCGCTCCTCGAACTTCTTCCACGACCGTATGCAGGTCGGTACGACACTTCAAGTTCGTCCCCCGTCGGGGCACTTCCATCTCGAACCGGGCAGCAGCCCCATCGTCCTGATTGCCGGCGGTATCGGCATCACACCCATGCTCAGCATGCTCAACTGGTGCCAGTTGCATCAACCCGAGCGCGAAGTCTGGTTCTTCTATGGCGTGCGCAACAGCAAGGAAGCTGCATTTTCATCGCATCTGAGCGCAATCGCCGCTGCCAAACCCAACGTTCATCTGCGCTTGTGCTTCAGCGATCCACTGCCGGAAGATCAACTTGGCAAAGACTTCCATCACCATGGGCGCGTGGATGTGCATCTGTTCCGGATGGAACTGCCGCTGAAGCCATACCACTACTTTATCTGCGGCCCTACGCCGATGATGGAAACACTGGTGGCGGCGCTGGAGGACTGGGGCGTACCCGATTCGCACGTCCACTTCGAAGCCTTCGGTCCCGCGTCCATCAAGCGTCGCAAAGCGGCGGCCACTACTGCCGATGGTGCCGCAGCTCCCGTTGGCGACATCATGGTGACCTTCGCCAAATCAGGCAAACAGGCCCGCTGGTCGCCGCAATCCGGCAGTCTGCTGGAATTTGCCGAATCTCAAGGGATTGCCATCGACTCGGGCTGCCGCGCGGGGGGCTGCGGCACATGCCAGACCACGATTCGATCCGGCGAAGTGTCCTATAGGCAATCTCCGGACCACGATCCCGAACCCGGTACCTGTCTGATGTGCGTCTGTACGCCCAAGACCGATGTGACGCTGGAGGCTTGAATGACGACACCTGACACGGCCTCGCTCTGGCGCAAGCACATCCTGCCGTTCACGCTGTTAGTCACCCTGCTCGGAGTGGCGACCGTCATCGGCGACTATCTGCTCCATCGCCTCGATCTGGTCTGGGTGGGCCGCTACCTCGGCATCCCCGGCACCTTGCTGATCATCGGCTCGCTGACCTATTCCCTGCGTAAGCGGAAAGTTATCGCGACCGGGAGCGTCAAACCCTGGCTCAACATGCACGAGATCGGCACCTGGCTGGGCTCATGGATGGTGCTGCTCCATGCGGGCATCCATTTCAATGCCATCCTGCCCTGGCTTG
>JBIJCV010000130.1:0-5360 GCA_044344525.1 Gammaproteobacteria bacterium
GGGTTGTCGGCTGGACGCTGCGTCCGTATCCTCAGCCGTTATTTTGCACTTGAGCCAGGTGACGCCCCATGAGTAACCAGCGCGTGATGTTCGTATTTCCGGGGCAGGGTTCCCAGTATCGCGGCATGGGCAGCGATCTGTATCGCGATTTCGCCACGGCCCGGCAGGTTTACGACCAGGCCAGCACGGTGCTCGGTTTTGATATCTGCAAACTGTCTTTTGAAGATCCGGCTGATGAGATTGGACTCACGCGCAATACGCAGCCGGCGCTGCTGACGCATGAGATCGCCTGCCTGAAGGTATTCACCGAGTTGACCGGCGGGCGCGTACAGCCCCTGCTGGCTGCCGGACACAGCCTCGGCGAATACAGTGCCCTGGTTGCTGCCGGGGTGCTGGGTTTTGCAGATGCGCTGAAGCTGGTGCGCCGGCGTGGCGAGCTGATGGGTGAACACGGCGAGGGCGGCATGCTGGCGCTGACACTGGATGTGGACACTGCGCGACCGTTGGCTGACCGGCATTACTGCCAGGTGGCCAGTTGCAACCTGCCAGATCAGACCGTGGTCGGTGGCCGTGATGCCGATCTGGATGCACTCGCTGCCGACCTGACTGCACGCATGCCGCGCAAGCGTGCCATACGGCTGGCCACCGAGGGCGCGTTCCATACTTACTTCATGGTGACGGCCGCACGCCTGTTCCGCGCTGATCTGGATGCGACACCGTTTGCGGCCCCGACGCTTGATGTGCTGTCCAACTACACGGGCGGTGTGCACGAGGCCGAGCCGGATACGATCCGCACGCGGCTGTTCTTTCAGCTGTTCAATCCGGTCAACTGGGTGGGTTGTCTGAATACCGCCATCGCGATGCAGGTGAGCAGCTTTGTGGAATTTGGCGGTGGCCTTGGCAGCGGTGAGGGCCCGGAAACGAAGCGCCCGAATCTGGAGAGCATCATCCGCAAGACGCTCAAGACCGCGGGCCTGGAAACCCATCATGTAGCGGCGATCAACAGCGATACCTTGCGGGCGGCAGCTGCGGCATTCGCAGGCTGATCGCGGCGACATGCCCGATCTCATCGCACAGTTCATCGATATCGTCCTGCACCTCGATGTGCATCTGGACGCACTGGTCGTTGACTACGGGATCTGGGTGTATGCGATCCTGTTTCTGATCGTGTTTTGCGAGACCGGGCTGGTCGTGCTGCCGTTCCTGCCGGGGGACTCGCTGTTGTTCGCCGCGGGCGCACTGACCGCCTCGGGACGTCTGGACTTCAGCCTGCTGTCGATCCTGCTGATCGCGGCAGCGATACTCGGCAACACGGTCAACTACTGGGTCGGGCGTCTGGTGGGGCATGAGCTCAAGCTGCGTTTCCCGCGGCTGATCCGTCAGCAGCACCTGGACAAGACGCATGCCTACTTCGAGCGATATGGTGGCAAGACCATCGTCATCGCCCGCTTCGTGCCCATCGTGCGTACCGTGGCGCCGTTCGCTGCAGGCATTGGTCAGATGGACCATCTGCGCTACCAGATCTACAACGTGGCCGGCAGTCTGCTCTGGGTAATGTTGCTGGTGCCGGCCGGCTACTTTTTCGCCAACGTGCCCTTCGTGAAGAACAACTTCTCGGCAGTGGTGCTGGCTATCGTGTTCGTTTCTATACTGCCGGGCATCATCGGCGTGATCCGCGCGCGGACCACAGGCAGTCGCTGACCCGGCCTCAGGGCATGCCGTCGCGCAGCTCCTGCCAGGTACGCAGATCGACGATCTCCGCAGACGACAGACCCGGATCCGGCGACTCACCCGGGTCGAGGATGTCCCGCCCGGTGAGTGGCGTATTGAGTCGCTGTTCCAGCCAGCTGGTGAGCGACAGCCAGCTGAGCAGATCCTTCTTGCTGCGCGAACTGTGCATCTCGTGAATGCTGATGCCTTCGTCAGCCGCGTGCACATAGTTCTGGCTGTCGCGCAGGGCGCCGATGATCGGGATCTGCAGCCGGTCCAGAAATGACATCAGCTTCTTGAAACCGAGGGTGTTTTCCCGCACGCGGTTGGCGACCACGCCGAGGCGTCCCATGCGCCGGCTGACCTTCGCCACCAGTAACAGGTCGGCGATCAGGCGCGAGGCCGCATGGATATCGATGGACGAGGGCAGCACCGGCACCAGGATCGCATGGGCACCAGGTGTGAACTCGGTGAGCTGCGCGGTGGTCATGGCGGCCGGCGTATCGATCACCAGGTAGCGGATCTCGTTCGGCACCCGCAGCTGAAAACTGCGCGTCATGTTCATGCGCGTCTCGTAAGCGGCGATACCGTAAATTGCCGGCTGGTCTTTGGGCCGCTTCCGGAGCCAGCGCATGCTGGAAGCCTGCGGGTCGAAGTCCATCAGGGCCGTGGGCCGCCCGATGGATGCCAGGTAGCCGGCCAGATTGATCGCGAGCGTGGTCTTGCCCGAACCGCCCTTGGGGTTCAGGACCACGATCTTGCGCAGCTCGCGATGACTGGGGATGCTCAGTGACATGGGACTCTGCCTGTTGTTCAGGCTTGTTCTAGTTCGACCAGCGTACCGCAAAAGTCCTTCGGATGGAGAAACAGCACCGGCTTGCCATGCGCGCCGGTCTTCGGTTCTCCATCGCCCAGTACGCGGGCACCAGCGGCTTTCAACCGGTCGCGGGCCACCCGGATGTCATCTACCTCGTAGCAGACATGGTGCATCCCGCCGCCCGGATTGGCCTGCAGAAAACGGGCGATCGGCGAGTTGTCCCCCAAGGGGGCCAGCAGTTCGATCTTGGTATTCGGCAGTTCGACAAATACGGTGGTCACGCCATGTTCCGGCAAATCCCGGGCTGCCGAGACCTGTGCGCCCAGCACCTCGCGGTAGGTGGCAGCGGCAGCTGCCAGATCAGCGACCACGATCGCCACATGATTGAGTCGCCCGATCATTTCAGCCTGCCATCCTTCCAGAAGTTCTGTACCAGTTCCTGTGCTGCAACCCGCGGCGAGAGTTTGCCTGCCGCGACCTGCTGCTCGAGTGCCTGCATGCGAACAGCCGCGGCCGGGTCTTCGCGGAGCAGGGCAAGCAGGCTCTCTGCCGTTTCGCTCCACAGCCAGCGTCGCGCCTGACTGGCGCGTGTTGCTGCCAGGTCGCCGCTGGCGGTCATCGTGTCGCGATACTTTTCGATCAGCGCCCAGGTGCGGTCGATGCCCCGGCCTTCGAGCGCCGAGCAGGTTTCCACCGGTACCTCCCAGCGCGATGAACGGGGACGCAGGAATCTGAGCGCATTGCGGTAGTCAGCGGCAGAGCGCTGCGCGATGGCCGTCAGATCACCATCAGCCTTGTTGACCACGATCAGATCGGCGAGCTCGACAATGCCGCGCTTGATGCCTTGCAGTTCGTCGCCACCGCCGGGGAGCAGCAGCAGCAAAAACAGGTCGGTCATGTCGGCAACGGCAGTTTCGGATTGCCCCACGCCTACCGTTTCAACGATCACGACATCAAAGCCGGCGGCTTCGACCAGCAGGATGGTTTCGCGGGTGTGACGGGTGACCCCGCCGAGGGTGCTGCCGGCGGGTGAAGGGCGAATGAAAGCCTCAATGCGCCGCGACAGGATTTCCATGCGTGTCTTGTCACCGAGTATCGAACCACCCGACACGGCCGAACTCGGGTCGACGGCCAGCACGGCGACCTTGTGGCCGCGGTCGATGACGTGATTGCCGAAACTCTCGATGAAAGTCGACTTGCCGACGCCAGGCACGCCAGAGATGCCGATGCGGATCGAATTCCCGGCCAGTGGCGTCAGGATTTCGAGCAAGCGGTTGGCGGGTTCCCGGTCATCGGTACGGGTGGATTCAACCAGTGTGATTGCCCGGCCCAGCGCGCGACGATCTCCGGCGCGCAGTGCTGCAGCCAGATCTTCCGGATTCCGGGCCGAGTCGATAGCCGAAGTCGGGGCCGGCATCGCCGTTAGTCTCAGCCAAATTCCACGATGGGTTGATCGACGACCAGGCTCTGGCCCTGTTCGACCAGTACCTTCACGATCTTTACATCGTCAGTGGCGCGCAGACTGTTCTCCATCTTCATGGCCTCGATCACGGCGATTTCCTCGCCAGCCTTCAGTTCCTGTCCGACTGTCGCGGAGAGCCGGACCAGCAGGCCGGGCATGGGCGACAGCAGGAACTTCGACAGATCCGGCGGGGTCTTGGCGATCATCAGCCGATTCAGGGCCGCGGTGCGCGGCTCGCAAACCAGTGCGTCGGTCTGTGCACCCCGGTGCGTGAGACGGTAGCGCACGCCGATACGGTCGAGTTGCAGACAGGCCGGCTGGCCATTTACCTCGACACGGACCAGTGCCTCACCAAAACGCCAGGCGGTGAGGACGCGGAAGGTTTCGTTACCCAGCCGGACTTCGCAGCCGTCACCGAGCGACAGTGCCGTCACCGGATGTTCCTCGGTGCCGATGCACACCACGAAGTCGCTGCCGACGCGCCGTTCATGGCTGGGCAACTGACCGGAAAGTTTTGCGGCCCGATCCATCAGTCGGCGGTGAATGGTGGCGGCAACGACGATGGCGAGCTGCGGGTCAGCGCGCGGTACATCGGCGGTATGGAAGCCGTCCGGATATTCCTCCGCGATCAGGTTGGTGCTGAGCCGGCCTTCACGAAAGCGCGGGTGCGAGATCAGTGCGTTCAGGAAACTGATGTTGTGCGATACGCCACGGATGTAATAGGCATCCAGCGCCTCGCCCATTCGCTCAATCGCCTGCTCGCGGCTGTCACCGCTGGTGATCAGCTTGGCGATCATCGGGTCGTAGTACATCGATACTTCGCTGCCTTCCTCGATGCCGGTGTCAACGCGCACATGTGCGTTCTCGGTGGGCGGCTGGCAACGGACCAGGCGGCCTATCGACGGCAGAAAGTTGCGGAAGGGATCTTCGGCATAGATGCGCGACTCGATTGCCCAGCCGTTGATCTTTACGTCCTTCTGCTTGAGCGGCAGCTTTTCGCCGGCAGCGACGCGAATCATCAGTTCGACCAGATCCAGACCGGTGATGATTTCGGTCACCGGATGTTCGACCTGCAGCCGGGTGTTCATTTCGAGGAAGTAGAAGTTGCGGTCGCGATCGACGATGAATTCAACGGTGCCGGCCGATTCATAGCTCACGGCCTTGGCCAGCGCGACAGCCTGTTCGCCCATCGCCTTGCGGGTTTTTTCGTCGAGAAAAGGCGAGGGCGCTTCTTCGATGACCTTCTGGTGACGGCGCTGGATCGAACACTCGCGCTCGTTCAGGTACAGCGTAGTGCCGTGCGAGTCGGCCAGCACCTGGATCTCTATATGCCGCGGTTCCTCGATGTACTTTTCGGCGAATACCCGGCCG
>JBIJCV010000256.1:0-3544 GCA_044344525.1 Gammaproteobacteria bacterium
TATGAGCGGTCCATGCCGGAACTTGTACGCTGGCTGCTGCGGCTGTTCTGGGTCGTGGTCATCAGCACATCAGCAGTTGTCATCTGGCTTGCGTCCACCGGAACAGGGGAGTGGCAGGGCACAGTCTTTAGTCTCACTGCTGCAGCCGTCGCGCTGTTGTGCCTGGCGCTGGCCGCGCAATTTGTCAGCGATGCCCCGATTGAAGGGCGGACGGCCACGCGCGCCCTGGCTCTCGCAGCAGTACTGGTTTCGGCTTCGCAAGCCGTGGTGGCGATCGTGGCTGCCGCTGGTGCCGGTGTTCCGCGCTGGCTGAGCGGCATTGCAGCCTTGTGCCTGGCTGCGGCAGGCCTGCTGATGTTGTTCGCACTCCGCCAGCGGCCGCAGTGGTCGCTGGAAATATTTGTATCCCCGGAGGCTCGCAGCTATGCGCCGCGATTTCTTGCCACCGGATCCATCCTTCTGGTCGCCCTGTTCATGTTGCCTGTGTTTCGCTCGCTGGAGCCGCTGCTAGCCCGGCAGTCAGCGCTGGCCATGGTGCTCGGCATGGGCACACCGCTTGTCGTGCTGCTGTTTTCAGAGCGCCTGAATGCACGCCTGAAGGTGTTCGTCAGCAAGCACTTTGTGCCGTTTCGTTACGATTATCGCGAGGAGTGGCTGCGACTGATCGATACCCTGGTTTCAAAGGGTACCGATCTGCCGCTTCCCGAGCGGGTAATCAAGGCGCTGGCCGAGATCGTCGGCAGTCCGGCCGGCATGCTCTGGACGCGCATAGACGAGAACCGGCAACTGGTTGCTCTGGCTGGCTGGAATGTACAGAGCCTGCCCGAATCGCGTATTGCAGTAGACGATCCGCTGGTCATGTTCATGCTTGAGCGTCAGTGGATCATTGATGCGGCGGAGCTGTCGCGTCGGCCAGAGCTCTATTCGGGCCTGCAGCGCCCAGTCTGGCTGGATGCATTTCCGGATGGCTTGCTGATCATCCCGCTGATCAGCAACGCGACACTTACAGGCCTGATCATGCTGCACCAGCCGAGTGCCAGTTTCAGGCTGAGTTTCGAGGAGATTGACCTGCTGCGCACATCTGGTCGGCAGGTCGCCGCATTTCTCGCGCAGTACGAAGCCGATCAGAGGCTCGCCGAAGGCCGCCAGTTCGAGGCATTCAACCGGCTGACCGCGTTCGTCATGCATGACCTCAAGAACCTGATCGCCCAGCAGTCGCTGATGTTGCAGAACGCCGCAAAGCACAAGAACAATCCGGCATTCATCGAGGATGCCATGGCGACCATCGATAATTCCGTCATGCGCATGAACAAGCTGTTGCAGCAGTTGCAGAGTGGTGAAACAACCGGTGCACGCCAGCGTGTCCGTGCCGCAGCCGCAGTGGCTGATGCCGTAGAGCGCTGCCAGGGTCGTGAGCCGGTTCCGCAGTTCAGCGACATGGCGTCCGATCTCCAGATCTGGGTGGATCGTGAGCGGTTCACTGCCGTACTTGCGCACCTGATACGTAACGCACAGGAGGCGACTGCCGGGGATGGCTCGGTCAGTGTTGCGGTTTCCGCGTCCGAGGACGGTGTGGTGATTACCATCGAGGATGATGGCTGTGGCATGGAGCCCGAATTTATCCGTACCCGTCTGTTCCGTCCTTTTGATACGACCAAGGGCAGCAAGGGCATGGGCATCGGCGCCTATCAGGCGCGTATGCTGATTATTGACGCGGGCGGATCACTGCGGGTTGATTCCGAGCCCAATGTGCGAACCCGGTTTACCATCTGCCTGCCGCTGTACCAGCCAGGTGCCGTGACCTCGGCAGCATGATGTGCCGGGTCGGTGCGTTATGATGGCCGGCGTTTTTATTGCGTTTGATCCTGATTGGCAAAGTTTGCCGCAGGACTTCAGTTGTCGGCGGAGAGATCTTTGACAGACCAGCGCAGGAAGCTTCTTGTGGTCGAGGACGACCCTGGCTTGCAGAGCCAGCTGAAGTGGTGCTTCGCGGATTACGAGGTCCTCGTCGCCGAGGATCGGGCCGGCGCACTGGCCCAGTTGCGCCGCCATGAACCGCCGGTGGTGCTGCAGGATCTCGGCCTGCCGCCCGATGCGGAAGGGGTCAGCGAGGGAATTGCCACACTCGAGGAAATCCTGGCGCTGGTACCTGCCACCAAGGTAATCGTCGTCACCGGTCATGGCGACCAGCAGAATGCCGTGCGTGCCGTCGCTATTGGTGCCTATGATTTCTATCAGAAACCTGTTGATACCGACACTCTGCAGCTGATCGTTGATCGTGCTTACCACATCCACGAACTGGAACGGCAGAATCAGCGCCTGCTGCAGACGCAGGGCATGTCACCGCTTGATGGCATCGTGGCGGTCAGCGAGCCGATGCTGCAGGTCTGCCGTATCGTCGAGAAAGTTGCGCCTACCAATGCCACGACACTGTTGCTCGGCGAAAGCGGTACCGGCAAGGAAGTGCTGGCCCGGGCTTTGCATTCCTTGAGCCCGCGGGTCGGCAAGGGCTTTGTTGCCATCAACTGCGCTGCCATTCCTGAAAACCTGCTCGAGAGCGAACTGTTCGGTTACGAGCGGGGTGCTTTTACCGGTGCCGTACGCCAGACCCCGGGCAAGATCGAGCATGCTGATGGCGGTACGCTGTTTCTTGATGAGATCGGCGATATGCCCCTGCCGCTGCAGGCCAAGCTGCTGCGTTTTCTGCAGGAGCGGGTTGTCGAGCGTGTCGGGGGGCGGGAGGAGATCCCGGTGGACGTGCGTGTGGTCTGTGCCACGAATCAGAATCTGGATTTGGCGATCCGCGAGAACCGCTTTCGGGAGGATCTTTATTACCGGATCAGTGAGATCACCATCCGCATACCGCCATTGCGTGAGCGGCACGGTGGTTGCCGGCTTCTGCTGGCAAGGACCCTGCTGGAACGATTCGCTGTGCAATATCACCGCCAGTTTCGCGGCTTCAGTCCGGACGGGCAGAATGCCGTGGAGAATTACCTGTGGCCGGGCAATGTCCGGGAGATGGAGAACAAGATCAAGGGTGCGGTGATCATGGCTGAAGGACGGCATATCACCGCAGCAGACCTCGGTCTTGCCGCTGACGGTGAACAGACTCCCAGCCTGAATCTGCGCGAGGTGCGCAAGGATGCGGAAAGTCGTGCGATCAACAGCGCGCTGGCCTATGCGGCCGGCAATATATCCAAAGCTGCACAGTTACTCGGGATTACCCGGCCGACTCTCTATGACCTGCTCGACAAGTATGCGATTCAGCTCCAGGTCATCGAAGCGGGGCGCCCATCCCAGTACGGTACGGATCCGGTCGGCAGCCGCCACGAGTGTCGGCGGGTCGCCCGCACGGCGCAGCTCTTCCTTCTTCACCAGCGTGATGCCGCTGCAGCGTTCGACTGCGGCAAGTACTTCGCGCACACTGTAGCCGTGTCCGTAGCCGCAATTCAGTACTGCTGATTTTCCGCCATCGCGCAGGTAGCGCAGTGCATCGATGTGGGCGGTGGCCAGATCCTCGACATGGATGTAGTCGCGGATGCCG
>JBIJCV010000160.1:0-4786 GCA_044344525.1 Gammaproteobacteria bacterium
GTCCTGCAGGCCGATCGCTGCGCCGCTTTCCGTGAGTGCGCCCTGCGGCGCGTAGCCCACGCCCGAGACGTTGATGGTGCGCCCGCCGGGCAGCCACAAGGCGCTGACGGTCATCTCGTTGCGGGTCAGCGTGCCGGTCTTGTCGCTGCAGATCACCGTGGTGGAGCCGAGCGTCTCCACCGCCGACAGGCGACGGATGATCGCGCCCCGAGCCGCCATGCGCTGCATGCCCACGGCGAGCGCGATGGTCATCGCCACCGGCAGGCCCTCGGGCACCATCGAGACCATCTGGCTGATCGCCACCATCACCACATCGGCCAGCGGCAACCCGCGCAACAGGCCGAGTGCCACCACGGCGACGAACAGCAGCAGTGCACCGGCCACCAGGTAGCGGCCGAACTGCGTGATGCGCAGTTCCAGCGGCGTCTTCGGTTCCTGCGCCCCTTCGGTCAGCCGTGCGATGCTGCCAACCTCGGTGTGCGTACCGGTGGCTGTGACCACGGCGCGTGCGCGGCCGGCCGTGATGCAAGTGCCCGAGAACACCATGTTGCGCCGGTCGGCCAGGCCCGTTGCTTCGGGCAGTGCCGCCACGCCCTTGGATACCGGCACCGATTCGCCTGTCAGCGCCGCTTCGGCCACCTGCAGCTGGGCATCCTCGATCAGGCGCGCGTCGGCGCCGACGGCGTCGCCGGCAGCCAGCAGGAGCAAGTCGCCGGGCACCAGATCGCGCGCCGGGATGGCTTGTTCGTGGCCATCGCGCAGCACGCGCACCTGCAGGACTGCGAGCCGGCGCAACGCCGCCATTGAGCGCTCGGCGCGGCCTTCCTGCCAGGACCCGATCAGCGCATTCACCAGCACCACGGCGAGGATCACGCCCGCATCGCCCCAGTGGCTCATGCCCGCGGCCAGTGCCGTGGCGATGAACAGGATGTAGATCAGCGGGCTCTTGAACTGGCGCAGGAACACCAGGAAGACCGGGCGCTTCGGCGGTTCGGGCAGCGCGTTGGGACCGTGTTCGGCGGTGCGTTGCGCCACAGCCTCTGCTGACAGGCCGACGGCCGCATCGCTGCCGAGCTGTTCCAGCACCGACGGGGCGACAAGTGCGTGCCAGAGAGCAGGATGGGAGGGTGTCATTGTTGTACTTCTCTCAGACTGGCATGACCACCGTCAAGACGAGGTGCCCAGCCCTGCGTCGTCGCGTCCTGCCTCGATGAGCGCGCGCAGCAACTGATGCAACTCACCCGGCGCAGCGGGGAGGCCGGCCGCCTCTATCGCTGTCCGGGTGGTGTCGAGCAGTGCTGCCGAGTGCAACTGGAGTTCGAGCAGCACCGGCCGGGAATTCCTCGGCGTGCCCATGTCATCCGGATGTTCGTAGGCGTGTTCACAGTGCAGGCGGCTCATCGAGTGATAGGCCGCACAGGCCTGCGGGCGCACCGCGTAAGCACTGCAGCGGCCATCGCGCAGGAATGCGCAGACGATATTGGCGCGGCGATGCTCGTCGGCGCTCAGGGTGTCGATCTTGCGGACATTCTCGAGTATCTGCTGCTCGATCGCCGCCGCTTCCGTTGGCGACAGCTGCGTGCGGAGGTACCTGTAGAGGGCGAGAGCTTCGAACGGAAACATGCTGACACGCTGGTGACAGCAGAAGGTGCAGCCAGCGGCGCAGGCGATCGGGGCGCCGGCTGCGCGCGCGGCAGCCGACCTGGCGTCTATCGTCCCGAGCAGGTGGCGCACCAGGGCATCGCAGCCTGCTGGCGTGCGATCCGCAACGAATCGATCGAGCGCGCCTTGATCCGGCGATGCTGCCGTTCCGGCCAACCTGCAGGTCCACACGTTTTCGTTTTTTTCCTGCAAGTTCACCGCAAGTGCAACTGTAATCCGAATGCCGCCGCACCGCTTTTGTCTTTGTGAATGCGGGTCCTGGAACGGGCTGTGGGTCGTTCACCATCTGCGGCCCGTCCACGTCCCTCTACCACAAGCCCTTGGCAGGTTCCGGATCGAACCATGTGATGAACACCGGGTCGTGCTCCGGTGCCAGGAAAGCATCGCGCTCGGCCATGCGTTAAGTAAGGCCTATCGCCAGGCCGTCACGGCGCTTGACGGTCTCACTATAAGTGGGGTAGAAAGACCCATATAGGAATCATCCTGCGATCGGGCCCTTGGGTTTAATGGATAGTCCTGCTTCCTCAACCGATTCCAGTGCCGTGGACCGTGGTGCCGTTGTGCAGACCTGTCGGGTACTGCTCCGGCCCATCGCCAGCCTGCTGCTGAAGTGCGGGATGACCTGGCGGGAGTTCGCCGAGGTGTCGAAGAGCGTCTTCGTCGCGGTCGCGAGCCAGGACTTCGGACTCAACGGCCGGCCCACCAATGTTTCCCGCGTCTCGATCCTCACCGGCGTAAGCCGCAAGGAAATCGCCCGCGTCCGGGCCCTGCTCGAGCAGGAGTCAGGCCCACTGCCCAACAAGACCACTGATGCCACGCGCGTCCTGTCGGGCTGGTATCAGGATCCGGACTTCCTGACACCGGGCGGTGAGCCCCGCGCGCTTCCGGCCGACGGCGAGGGTGCCAGCTTCACCACCCTCTGGCATCGTTACGGCGGCGACGTGCCCGTGACGAGCATGCGCAAGGAACTCGAGCGGGCCGGTGCCATCACCACCTTGCCCGACGGCACGCTCCGCGCCGAGCGTCGCTACTTCATGCCCCGGCGTTTTGATCCGCAGTGGATATTGAACGCAGGCAGCATGCTGCATGATCTCGGTTCCAGCATCACGCACAATCTGGACGTCGGTGCCGACGCAGCGGCTGGCCGGAGTGACGCGACTGCGCGGCGCTTCATTGGCCGCGCCACCAGCGACAGCGTGGATCCGGCGGCACTGCCCGAGTTCGAGGCCTTCGTCGAGAAGAATGGCCAGGAATTCCTGGAGCGGATGGACAAGTGGTTGACCGAGCACGAAGCGCGGCTGGCGGCAAGCGCCGCACCCAAGCGGATGCGGCTGGGTCTGGGTGTTTTCCTGATTGCAGACGAGTGACAAGGGGTTGGTTATGCAGATATTGAAGCGCGGAGTTGGAGCGGCTGGTCTCAGCTGTCTGGTGCTGGGTCTTGTGGTGGCCTGCGGGGGTGGTGGCGGAGGCGTTGCCGGTATCGACCGACTGGGCGTCACGACCGGCACGATCAACGGTTTCGGCAGCATCATCGTCAATGGCATCGAGTACGAGACAGACGGTGCCAGCTTCGATATCGACGACGGTCCTGGCAGTCAGTCCGACCTGAAGGTCGGCCAGCAAGTGACAATCCAGTGGGACAGCTCTGACGATGGCGTCACGCGCAGTTCCCAGTCCGTCAGCTATGACGACACGCTGGAAGGTCCGATCAGCAGCATCGATCTGGCAGGGCAGGCCCTGGTGGTCCTCGGGCAGGTCGTCATCGTCGACGCAGCGACTTCCTTCGATGATGAAATCTCCCCCCGGGACCTCACCGGCCTGTTGGTGGATGATGTGATCGAGGTCAGCGGCCTGATCGATGGCAATGGGGCCATTCGCGCCACGCGCATCGACTTTAGCGATGACGTGGCTGATTTCGAGGTGCGCGGGATCGTCGAAAGCCTGGATACGCTGGATCGAACGTTCATCATCAACGGCCTTTTAGTGGACTACAGCGAGGTCATCAATCCGCCACCAGCCGTGGCGAACGGCCTGTTTGTGGAAGTGGGGGGCGACAGCTTCGACGCAGGCACCCTCTTTGCCACCAGGGTGGAGATCGAGGATGACGGTATTTCAGGTGCTGACGATGGCGACGATGGCGAGGTCGAGGGCTACATCACCGACTTCGTTTCGGCCACGAACTTCGCCGTCTCCGGTGTTCCCGTCACCACCAACGGTCAGACCACCTACGAGCACGGCGTGGTCGGTGACCTGGCCGTGAACATCAAGGTTGAGGTCGAGGGCGAGGTCAACTCCTCTGGCGTGCTGGTGGCCCGCAAGATCGAGTTCAAGTCCGGCGATGACGATGACGACGGCGACGACGACAGCATCGACGGGCGAGTGGCAGGCAACGTCACGGCCGTCAACCCCGTTGCCGGAACGCTGGCCATTGCCGGCGTCACCGTGACCGTGACTGCCGAGACCCGCTTTGAGGACCAGACCGGCGTCGCCGGCCAGTCCTTTGGGCTTGCCGACATCACCGTGGGCAACTACGTGGAGGTCCGGGGTGATCCGGGCACCGGTGCCACGCTGACGGCGGTCATCGTGGAGCGGGACGATCCCAGTACCGAGGGTCGGCTGCGCGGCGCTGCAACTGCAGTCAACGCCATCGCACAGACGCTCACGGTGCTCGGCGTGCCGGTGACCACCGACGTTGGTACTGAGTACCGGGATGCTGACGACAATCCCATCGGCGCGGTGGCCTTCTTCGCCGCCATCAGCAGCGGTTCCGAGGTCCAGGTGCAGTTCACCCAGACCGGTGGCGCCATCGTGGCCGACGAACTGGAACTGGAGGACGCGGACTGATCGTCCACAAGCAAACGGGGCGGTGCTATTGCACCGCCCCGTTTTTTTTGCAGGAGCTTTTTTGCAGGAGCGGCTTCAGCCGCGATCCCTCACTTGATCATCGCTTCGACAAACAGGTGGGCAACTTCCTTGCCACGCGCAGTCATCTTGTTGCTGAAGTCTTCTGCCTGCAGGTCAATGTAGGCATCGGCATCCATCTCGGCTGAGCCGCCGGCCGCACGGCTGATGGCGCCGAGCAGACCCGCGCCGCGTGAGCCGGTGCCTTTGCCTTTTTCAAGCG
>JBIJCV010000093.1:0-6503 GCA_044344525.1 Gammaproteobacteria bacterium
AGGCGCGATCATTGTTTCAATAGGAAGATCGCGCCTGAAGGCGCTCCTACTGCCGCTCCTGCCCGCCCAGATAGCCGAGCGGCAGGGCTGTCGTATCGATCACCCAGCGCATCACGAAGCTGGAGTGCACGCCTGATACGCCCGGGATGCGGGTGATCTTGTCGAGCAGGAATTGCTGATAGGTGTCCATGTCGGGCACCACCACGATCAGCAGATAGTCGGCGTCCTGGCCGGTGATCAGGAAACACGACAGCACTTCCGGGAACTGCTTGACCGTGCTCTCGAATTTCTCAAAGCGCTCGGGTGTATGGCGATCCATGGAAATCTGTATCAGCGCGGTGAGTGACAAGCCGAGTTTTTTCCGGTCCAGCAATGTCACCCGCTTGCCGATCACGCCGAGTTCTTCCAGTGCTTTCACGCGGCGCAGACAGGGCGAAGGCGAAAGGCCAACGCGCTCGGCCAGGGCCTGATTGGTCAGGCCGCCGTCCTGCTGCAGTTCCTTGAGAATGCGGCGGTCGATACGATCGAGCTTCAAGCCAGTCATGACAGGTTATGCCTGTAAATAGCCATAAAGCGCAATACTATGCCTTAATAGACGCCGAAACCGGTATTTACGCCAGCCAATTGCCCTAAACCCGGCCTAGACTGGCCCCTTCACAGTTCAGGCCTTTGCCGGAGCACGAGCATGAGTTACGACCACCGCAAATACAGCGCTTTCCGGCCCGTTCAGGCCTGGCAGCGCAAATGGCCGGACCGCGTCATTGATCGTGCGCCCGACTGGTGTGCCGTTGATCTGCGCGATGGCAATCAGGCGCTGGTCAATCCCATGACGGTCGAGCAAAAGACGCAGCTGTTCAGCTTGCTGGTCGATATCGGCTGCAGGGAAATCGAGGTGGGCTTCCCGGCTGCCTCACAGCCGGATTTCGATTTCGTGCGCAAGATCATCGAAACGGGCATGGTGCCGGATGACGTGAGCATCCAGGTGCTCACGCAGGCACGCGAGGATCTGATCGCGCGCAGCGTCGAGTCGCTGAAGGGCGCGAAGAAGGCGAGCCTCCACCTGTACAACTCCACGTCCACCGTGCAGCGCGAGCGTGTCTTTGGCATGGATCGCGATGCGATCAGGGATATCGCCGTGCAGGGCGCCAGATGGATAAAGGCAATGGCGGCGCAACACCCGGAAACCGACTGGGAGTTCCAGTATTCACCCGAAAGCTTTACCGGTACCGAACTCGAATACTGTGCCGAGGTGGTCAATGCCGTGATTGCCGTGTGGCAGCCGCACACCGGCCAGAAGGTGGTCATCAATCTCCCCGCCACGGTGGAAGCGAGCACACCGAATGTCTATGCCGACATGATCGAGTGGATGTGTGCGCACATCGATCATCGCGACCAGCTGCGGGTGAGCGTGCATACCCACAACGACCGTGGTTGCGGTGTGGCGGCTGCCGAGCTCGGCGTGATGGCCGGCGCCGATCGCGTCGAGGGCACACTGCTGGGCAATGGCGAACGCACCGGCAACATGTGTCTGGTGACGATGGCCATGAATCTCTATTCGCAGGGCGTAGATCCGCAGCTTGACTTCTCCGACCTGCGCCGCATCGTGCGTACTGTGGAGCAGTGCACGGGCATCACCACCCATCCCCGGCATGCCTATGCGGGCGAACTGGTGTACACCGCATTCAGCGGCAGCCACCAGGATGCGATCCGCAAGTCACTCGCCCGGCAGCGTGACGACGAACCCTGGCAGGTTGCGTATCTGCCGATAGACCCCTGTGATGTGGGCCGCAGCTACGAGGAAGTCGTGCGCATCAACAGTCAGTCCGGCAAGGGCGGTGTTCTGTATGTGCTCGAGCGGGAATTCGGTATCACCTTGCCGCGCTGGCTGCAGATCGAATTTTCACGCGTCGTGCAGCGGCATGCCGAGCAGACGGGCGGTGAGGTCGGTGGTGCAATCATCCGTCAGCTCTTCGATGAGGCATACGTCGCTGTGCCCGAAGGCTGGCGACTCGGCAACTTCGATATCCACCGCGATGGCGGCCGCGTGCGCATGGAAGCCACTGTCGGTGGTCAGGACGTGGCCGGTGAGGGCAAGGGCGCGGTGGAGGCGCTGATAGACGCGCTCCGGCGCGTGCATGGCGTCAACGGTTCGGTCGAGGCTTTTGATGAATACGCCCTCGGCAGCGGCACCGCCGCCAGTGCGATGGCCTGCATCAAGTTGCGGATCGGCACGGAAATCAGCGTTGGCGTGGCTCTCGCCGAAGACACGAGTACCGCGACCCTGCAGGCTGTGTTGAGTGCCTTTGGCCGGCAGAAGGCCGGCGTCAGCATTGCCGCCTGAGTCAGCGCAAATCAAGCCAGGGAACTGCCATGCGCCTATTCGATTTTGAACGCGCGCCGAATCCACGGCGCGTGCGCATCTTTCTGGCCGAGAAGCAGATTGAGATACCCCGCGTGAATGTGAACCTGTTTCGCCGTGAGCAGTTGTCCCCGGCGTTTCTGGCCATCAATCCGGGCGCTACGGTGCCGGTGCTTGAACTGGACGACGGCACATACCTCAGTGAGTGTCTGGCCATCTGCCGCTACCTGGAGGCGATGTATCCGCAGCCGGTGCTGTTCGGCACGACGCCCCGTCAGCAGGCGCTGACACTGATGTGGGCGAATATCGTTGATCACGAGGGAATGTCGGCCGTTGCGGAGGTGCTGCGCAACCTGTCACCGGGGTTCCGGGATCATGCGCTGCCCGGGCCGCTGGCCTGTGCGCAGATTCCGGCGCTCATCGAACGTGGGCGACGCCGGGCTGAGCAGTTTTTCGACCGCATAGACCAGCAACTGCAGCATCAGCCGTGGCTGGCCGGTGAAGACTATTCTTTCGCCGACATCAGCCTGCTGGTGACGACGGATTTTGCCGGCTGGGTAGACATCGTGCCCATGCAAACCAGGCCGGCCCTCAAGCGCTGGTATGCGCGGGTTGCTGCACGTCCGGCTGCGCAAGCCTGATTTCCAGCCCGTAGGAGCGGCTTCAGCCGCGATCTCTGCAGAGTGCTCAGCGCGGAATCAACTTGACGATTCCGGTCTCGTTTGCGAGTACGGCAAGGTCCCGCGCCGTGCGGTGGTCAACATTGACGAGATCCGGGTCGGCACCTGCCGCCAGCAACAGTTGTACAGATTTGTCCCGGCCTTGCGCGGCTGCGATCATGAGGGCCGTATTGCCGACCTTGTTGCGCAGATTGGTATTTGCCCCGGCCTTGATCAGCTGGCTCAGAATATCGGCGTGACCGGCTGTTGCGGCCGCGATAAGCGCCGTATTGCCGTCGCGACTGCGGGCATCGACAGTGGCGCCCAACCGCAGCAGTGCCGTTACCGTGCTCCGGTCCCCGCGTCGCGCCGCCGCGATGAGCGGTGTTTCGTCTTCGCTGTCGCCGGTATTCAGGTTGGCGCCATCTGCGGCGAGCAGTTCGATGATCTGCGTTCGCCCCGCCTGGGCGGCGGACAGGGTTGCCGAGCGCCCCTTGTCATCGCGGGCGTTCGGGTTTGCGCCTGCATCGAGCAGGACGCGCACGATGTCAGCCGAACCCAGGCCGGCAGCTTTGATCAGGGGCGTCAGGCCACCGGGCCCGGTCTGATCGGCCTGCGCACCCGCGAGCAGCAGCTCGCTAACCACGGCCTGGTGGCCGCCCGCGACTGCCAGCGACAATGCCGTCTGCCCGTTGCGGTCACGCTCGTTCGGTCGGGCGTCGCGCTGGATCAGCAGGCTGGCGATTCCGGTGTTGCCCTTGTCGGCAGCCTGCATGAGGGGTGTTGTTCCGTTCGCGCTGCCAGTGTTCACGTCTGCGCCGTGATCGAGGAGCAGTACCACGATGTCGCGATGTCCGCGCTCTGCGGCCCGGTTGAGGGCCGTCATGCCTTCCTGGTCCCGCGCCGAGATGTCGGCGCCACTGCTGATGAGTTGCTGCACGAGTTCGACATTGCCACGCCAGGCGGCATAGATCAGCGGTGTTGCGCCGGGCAGGAGGGTTGCGGAATCCGTGGCACTCGCTACCGGTGCAGCCGCCGCAGTACGCTGCGGAAGACCGTCTTTTGCGCCACGACTGGCGAGCAGGCGCGCCACTTCCGCATGATTGCGTTCGCGTGCCGCAGTGAGCGCGGTCCATTGCCGCTGGTCGGTCTGGTTTATTGGTGCGCCGCCATCGAGCAGCGCAGTGACCGCAGCAGCATGTCCGGCTGCTGCAGCAAGGAGCAGCGCCGGATTGCCATGACCATCCGGCTTGTCGGGCGTTGCGCCGGCCTTGATCAGCTGGTTCAGGATGCTGGCATTGCCGGTTTGTGCGGCCATGTGCAACGCGCTGCTGCCCGTGTCGTCGGCTGCATTTGGCGTGGCCTCAGCTGCCAGCAGCAGCTGCACGGCATCCACGTGCTGCCCGGCCACCGCTTCCATGAGCGCCGTGCGTCCGTGCAGGTCGGCCACATTCACCCCGGTGCCAGTCGCCAGCAGTGTGCGCAGCGCTGCAAGATCACCGCGCTGGGCCGCACGTCGTAATGCTGCTGGATCCGGAACCGGCGTGGCAGCGGCCTCCGCCTGCAGATTCTTCAGACGGAGCGTCGCTCTTTCATTGCCTGCTGCCGCTGCGCGTTCGTACCAATCGCGCGCAGCTACAGGGTCTTTGGCCACACCAGCGCCGTTTTCAAGCATCTGTGCGTAGTTGTACCGGGCCGAAGGATCGCCGCTCTCGGCCACCTGTTGCATGAGTAGTGCTGCCCTGGCCGGGTCGCGGGGTACGCCATTACCGACACCGTAGAGCATCGACAGTTGATAACGGGCCTGCATGTCGCCGCGCTCTGACAGCGTCGTGTATATGCCGGCTGCAGTGGCAAAATCCCGTATGCGGACCGCAGTGCGCGCCTCTTCCAGTGTCTGCGCATTGCCGAGTCCGGCCAGCATGAAGAAAGCGCAGATAGCGGTGGCGTGCCTGATGCGCGTCATCAGGCGGTCCCGTATTTCGTTTCGATCTTCACGCCGATTGAATTCAGGAAGGTGGTCGGCAGTACGCCTCCGGCGCTGATGATCACGGCGTCATTGTCGAGGGCGGCTTCTCCGTCATTGATCCGCAGCAGTACCCGGTTCTGCTCTATGCCGAGCAGTTCGGAGCGCAGCAGCACCTTGATCCTGCCAGTCTCGGCAGCCGCCCGCAGGCGTTCGCGGTTGGCAGGTTTCACGCGACTGAAGGCCTCGGATCGGTAGGAGAGCGTGACGCCGGAACCAGGCACTGCACTGATGGCTGTGGCTGCTTCCAGGGCGCTGTCACCACCGCCGACAATCAGCACCTGGCGGTTGCTGTACTGCTCGGGTTCGATAAGTTTGTAGGTGACCTTGCTCAGATCTTCGCCGGGCACGCCGAGCTGGCGCGGCGTACCCCGGCGTCCGATGGCGAGCAGGATATTCCGGGCCAGCAGTTCCCTGGTGCTGGTCTGGACCCGGAAGGACTCGCCATCGCGGGTAATGGCGATGACCCGTTCCTTGAAGCTGATCGGCACACCGGTGTCGTGCTGTACTTTCTGCCAGTAGGCGAGCAGCTCTTCCTTGCTGGTGTTGCCGAAGTTGACCTTGCCGACCAGGGGCAGATGCGCGGTACCGGCCATGACCAGCTTGCCGCGCGGATAGTGGGACACCATGCCGCCGAACGAATCCTGCTCAATGGTCACAAAGCCGAGTTTCTGCTCCATCGCGGCCAGCGAGGCAGAGAAGCCTGCCGGTCCCGCGCCGACGATCACGACGTCGAGGATGGAAGCCGGTTTGGGCGTGCGCTTCGCGGCGATGTAGGCGACTGCCTGCCGACCCTGCTCGATGGCATTGCGGATCAGTCCCATGCCGCCGAGTTCGCCGGCGATATAGATGCCCGGCACGTTGGTCTGAAAGTCCGGCCCGACATCCGGGATGTCCATGCCGCGACGTTCCGTGCCAAATACCAGCGTGATGGCACCGACCGGACAGGCTGTGCGGCAGGCACCATGGCCGATGCAGTCGCTCGGCGCGATCAGTTCGGCTTTGCCGCGGATCATGCCGAGTACCCGGTGCTCCGGCATTTCCGGACAGGCGTTGATGCACGCCTTGCAGCCTATGCACTTGTTCGGATCGATGACCGGGTGAATGGCCGGGGGTTCGGTGAGGCCTGCGGCGTGAGCCGCATCACGCAATGCCGTGCTCTGACGGTGAAATCGGTTCTGGACATAGCCGTACGCGGCAATGATTGCCACTGCAGGCACTGCATACGTCATCAATGCCACTGAATCACTCATGGCCTCAGTCACCAGAAAATGGATTGCCCCGCCCATTCTCGGCACCCAGTGGGTACGGAGATGTGAGCGCCTTCACAGTGCAGCTGCACGGCTGTCGCTAATGTTCGGCGCTGACTGCAAGTTTGTTTTCCGAAGATAGTGGCTTGACGGCCTTATTACAAGTGGGGTAAAAAGACCCATATAGATTTCGATCTGTTATTGGGTCC
>JBIJCV010000158.1:0-4811 GCA_044344525.1 Gammaproteobacteria bacterium
GGAAATCGTCGAGATCGACGTTTCACCGCCGCGTAAAGGCGAGGTGCTGGTGAGAATCACCCACACCGGCGTCTGTCATACCGATGCCTTCACCCTCAGCGGTGACGATCCAGAAGGTGTCTTTCCATCGGTACTTGGCCACGAGGGTGGCGGTATTGTGGTCGCGGTTGGCGAGGGCGTGACCAGCGTCAGGTCGGGTGACCACGTGATTCCGCTGTATACCGCTGAATGCGGCCAGTGCAAGTTCTGCAGGTCGGGCAAGACCAACTTGTGCTCGGCGGTACGCGCCACGCAGGGCAAGGGCCTTATGCCGGACGGCACCACCCGCTTCAGCTACAAGGGTCAGCCGATCTACCACTACATGGGGACCAGCACCTTCAGCGAATATACCGTGGTGGCCGAGGTCTCGCTGGCGAAGATCAATCGCGCGGCGCCACTGGAGAAGGTGTGTCTCCTCGGCTGCGGTGTCACCACCGGGTTGGGGGCAGTACACAACACGGCGAAGGTCAAGGCCGGTGACAGCGTGGCGGTATTCGGTCTCGGCGGTATTGGCCTGGCGGTGATTCAGGGTGCAGTGCAGGCGAAAGCCGGACGCATCCTCGGCATTGACACCAACCCCGGCAAGTTTGAATTGGCCCGGTCAATGGGTGCGACCGAATGCATCAACCCGAAGGACCACGACAGGCCGATTCAGGACGTGATCGTCGAACTGACCGATGGGGGTGTCGATTTCAGTTTCGAGTGTATCGGCAACGTCAATGTCATGCGCTCGGCACTGGAGTGTTGTCACAAGGGTTGGGGTGAGTCGGTCATTATCGGTGTGGCTGGTGCGGGCCAGGAAATCAGTACCCGCCCGTTCCAGCTGGTGACGGGTCGTGTCTGGCGTGGCAGCGCCTTTGGCGGGGTCAAGGGCCGCACCGAGTTGCCGGGCATGGTCGAGCAGGCGATGGCCGGCAAGATCAATCTGGATCCATTCATCACCCACAAGCTGCCGCTGGAACGGATCAACGAGGCCTTCGATCTGATGCACGCCGGCAAGTCGATCCGCACCGTGATCTATTTCTGAACTATGAATGGCATTCCTTTCACCCCGGTCAGCCGCCTGCGCGGCGTCAATCTGGGCGGCTGGCTGGTACTCGAGAAGTGGATGACACCGAGCCTCTTTGCCGGACTTGCCGCCACCGATGAGACGACCTGGTGTGCAGAGCTTGGAGCAGCGGCGCCGGACCGGCTCCGTGCGCACTGGAACAGCTTTATCACCCGCGATGATTTTGCCTGGCTTGCGGGGGTGGGCATCAATGCGGTGCGCATCCCGGTGGGGCACTGGATCTTCGGTCCGCCGTATCCCTATCACGCGAAGTACGGCAGCGATCCACATCCCTTCGTCGATGGCGGTATAGAGATCCTTGACCGGGCATTTGACTGGGCCACTGAATACGGCCTGCGTGTGGTGCTCGATCTGCACGCAGCGCCCGGCTGTCAGAACGGCTTCGATAACGGCGGCATGCTCGACGTCTGCGAGTGGCACACCCGGGAGGAGTACCTCGCCCACTCGGTCGATGTGCTGGGGTGGCTCGCAGCACGTTACAGCACGGTTCCGTCGTTGTACGCGATTCAGGTGCTGAATGAGCCCCGCTGGGATATCCCGACCGCGCTGCTCAAGGCGTACAACCGGCGCGCCTACCGCGCAATCCGTGCGCACTGCGGTCCGGAGCAGACTGCGGTTATGTTCCACGACGGTTTCCGCCCGCCCGGGGAGTACGCCGACTTTTTCCAGTCAGCCGATTTCGAGAATGTGCTCTACGACATACACCGTTACCAGTGCTTCGATCGTGCGGATATCGATATGGATATCCACGCACACCTGCACAAGGCCGGTGTGCTGTGGACGAGCGAGGCAGACCAGATCCAGAGTGAGCTCGGCATTCCGGCGATCGCGGGGGAGTGGAGCCTGGGGCTGGATCTCAAAGTCGTGTCGCTCTGGGCGCCCGGGCCTTACAACCATGCACTCGAAGGTATGGATGAGTTCCAGCATGAGGTAGCGCTGCGGGCCTATGGTGCCGCCCAGTTGCTTGCCTTCGAGCATTATCGGGGCTGGTTTTTCTGGAGCTACCGCACCGAGACCACGCCGGCCTGGTGCTTCCGCGAGTGCGTCGAGCGGGGCTGGCTGCCGCCCCGGTTTCAGTGAGGCAGGATTTTTTGCCCGACGACCCGGTTCAGCACGATTTTCCTGTCGTGCAGGGGTTCTAGTCCCGGGTGAAAGCTGATGGTCAGCATGGCCAGTTCCGGGAGTTCGTGGCGGAGCATCTCCAGGATCAGCCGCTCGCCCTTCGGGTCGAAGGCATCGGTGGCTTCCTCCATGAAGAGAAAGGCCGGGCTTTCCAGCAGTACGCGAGCGAAACCCAGTCTCTGCTGGGCACGCAGTGGCAGCAGCTGTTCCCAGTTGTCTTCCTCGTCGAGGCGCGGGAAGAGCCAGGCGAGACCGGTGCACTCCAGCGCCCGATGGATCGCGTCGTTGCTGAATGCATTGCTGGCTCGCGGATAGCACAACGCCTGGCGCAGACTGCCCTCGGGCAGGAAGGGGCGCTGAGGCATGAACAGGATGGTGCCGCGTTCCGGTAGCAGCACACGCCCGCTACCCCAGGGCCACAGCCCGCCGATCACCTTGAAGAGACTGGTCGTTACTGCCGGGTCGCCTGTCACCAGCACGCGCTCACCGCAGTGGATTTCGGTACTGAAGTGTTCGAGAAGAATGAGCCCTGCCGGGTCGGTGATGCAGAGATTCTCGATCACCAGTCGCCGGCCCTCGGCCAGACCGAGCGCAATGCGTGGTCCGCCTGGTGTGCGCGTCTCCGCATCGAGCTGCTGCATATCTGCATACAGCGACAACACCCGATCGGCTGACGCCCGGCATCGGGCTATTTCTCCCACATTGTCGACGGGCCATGACAGGGCAGAGGTCAGCCGCTGGAAGGCCTGGGCAGCCTGCATCAGCGCGCCGAGCGACATCGCGCCGAGGATGTACTGGGGCGCTGCGATCAGGATCGGGAGTACCGGCAGCAGCCCCCCGTAGCCGGTCGAGAACGACACGATGCCCATGTAGGCGAGTGACTGCCGATCAAAGTCCCGCACGATCTGGGCGAAGCGCGATGCCGCGCCACTGCGTTCGAGTGGTTCGCCATGCAGCAGTGCGATGGCTTCCGAGTGCTGCCGTGCGCGCGCCAGGCCAAAGCGGAAATTGGCCTCAGCGGTCTGCAGCGCATTGGTCGAGCGCACCAGCGGGCGTCCGAGCAGCCACCCGAGAGCGGTGCCCAGTCCCGCGTAGAGAAACGCCAGCGGCACCATGTAGCCGGGAATCCGGATTTCAGTGCCCGGCATGTTCATCGAGCCCGAGACGGTCCACAGGATCCCGACGAACAGACCAAGGCTCAGCAGGGAAAAGACCAGGGTATGCGCCAGCGCAATCCCGCTTTCGGTTGCAATGCGGATGTCCTCGGCAATGCGCTGGTCAGGGTTGTCGTGCTCGCCCGCACTGAATAGCAGGCGGTAGTGCCGGCCGTTCTCCAGCCAGCGACCGATCAGCAGGTCGGTGAGCCAGTTGCGCCAGTCCAGTTGCAGCCAGCGCTTGACGAGGAGGTGGGCTGCCGTGACGCCGATCGAGATCACAAAGATCAGCGCGAACACGCCAACCTGGACCATTACGCCGGGCACTGAGCGCTGCTCCAGTGCATCGAACAGCGCGCGGTTCCAGTAACTGCCCCAGACCGTCAGCCCGACCTGGGCCACAGTCAGCAGGAGCAGCAGCAGTGTGGCGCCACCGATCTGCCATTTGCGCCCGGAGTGCCAGTAGGGACCTGCGAGGCGCAGGACCTGGCGCATGAACTGGCGGCGCGGGGAGGGGGTGGATGTCATGCCGGATCCGCTATGCTTTTGGGTAAGGCTAAGGTCAAATTGTGGCCTGCTGCTCGTAAGTATCGCCGCCTGAATTGAGGAGAAACAATATGCCCAAGCTGTCGCGAAGTCTCTTTCTGCTTGCCGGCATCAGCCTGATGCTGGCTGCCATGCTCAGCGCTTATGGCTTCCACGGTTTGCCGGGCAAGGTTCCGGAGGCCAAGCTTGCGTCGTGGGCGTGGGCCAACCAGTTTCAGTTTTTCCACTCCATGGGCCTTATCCTGATCGGTCTGCTTCTCGACAAGGCACCAGGCTCCTGGTTGTTGCGCCTTGCCGCCGGTTTCATGATGATCGGGTTGCTGCTCTTCTCCGGCAGTATCTATGCTGAAATCCTCGGCGCGCCGCAGGCAATTGGCGAGGTGGCACCGATGGGTGGTTCAGCGTTCATGCTTGCCTGGTTGCTGACCGGTATTGCCGGGTTCCGCATCAGGGCCTGAAGGCCGGGCCCTCAGGCGAACGCCGGCATCACCTTCTCGCCGATCAGGCGGATCGATGCAGCCGGGTCAGCATAGATACGCAGCGCGATGTCCGTCAGGCCGCCAGCTTCGAAGCGGCGAATGCGATCGATTTCGTGGCTGATATTGCTGATGGATGACGTTGATCCGCACTGATCGACCAGGCGATCCAGGATGTCTTTGGGCACGCTCTTGATGAGGTCCGGATCCCGTTTGTAGTACGCGGTATTAATCTCCTTGATGTTGTCGTAGACGATCTGCATTTCGTCTGCCGGCAGGATGTCGCGGTGGTAAAAGTTTGGCCACGGTGTGGCCCGCATGGCCAGCCAGATGCGTGCCTCTGCCCGTGCATCGTCCTGACTTTCCTTGACGTGCCAGGCCCAGAAATTCAGTAGCCTGAAGTCG
>JBIJCV010000094.1:0-6464 GCA_044344525.1 Gammaproteobacteria bacterium
GGTTTGGCACCTCGATGTCGGCTCATCACATCCTGGGGCTGTAGCAGGTCCCAAGGGTATGGCTGTTCGCCATTTAAAGTGGTACGCGAGCTGGGTTCAGAACGTCGTGAGACAGTTCGGTCCCTATCTGCCGTGGGCGTTAGAAACTTGAGGGTGAGTTGCTCCTAGTACGAGAGGACCGGAGTGAACGTACCTCTGGTGTTCCGGTTGTCACGCCAGTGGCATTGCCGGGTAGCTATGTACGGACGGGATAACCGCTGAAAGCATCTAAGCGGGAAGCCCCCCCCAAGATAAGGTTTCTCTGGGAACTTGATTCCCCTGAAGGGCCGTCGAAGACTACGACGTTGATAGGCTGGGTGTGGAAGCGCTGTAAGGCGTGTAGCTAACCAGTACTAATTGCCCGTGAGGCTTGACCATATAACACTCAAGAGACTTGAGTGATTCGGTGGTTGTGCATTGAAATTTGCGTGACTGCAGTTCATCGTTAAACACATTCATTTTGTTGCGTATGGCCCGGCCGGAAGCTGGTTGGGACATACGTTAAATTTAGAGTTTGCCTGGCGGCTATAGCGGGCGGGAACCACCCGATACCATTCCGAACTCGGAAGTGAAACCGCCCAGCGCCGATGGTAGTGTGGGGTCTCCCCATGTGAGAGTAGGTCACTGCCAGGCACCTAACATCAAGCCCCCGTCGCATCAGCGACGGGGGCTTTTCTTTTTTATCGGGGTGCGAGCAGCTTCAGGTATACGATCTTCCCGTCACCGGGTGCGTAAAAGTCGGGGAACAGGGCGGCCTGATGGAAGCCGCATCGACCGTAGAAGCTGCGGGTCGATGCATATTGCTCGCGGGTGGAGGTCTCTGCATACAGCCTGTCACCGGCTGCGACTTCAATCTTCTTTTCTACCAACCTGAGTATCTCTTGCCCCAGTCCCCGGGACTGAAACAGTGGTGCTACGGCGATCCAGTAGAGATCCCAGGCGGACCGGGTTCCGGGAATTCTTCCAAAGCAGGCGTAGCCCCCAAGTTGATGATCTGCTTCTGCCAGAACGAATCGATAGTGGCTGTCTTCGCCGTGCGCCAGGGCATCGTCCGCCAGTTCACGCGCGATCGCTATTTCCGCTGCGCTGAAGAATCCCGTAGAGCGAACCAGCGATTCGACCCTATCCGGGTCGGGTTCGGTGAGATGCTCCCTGAAATCCGCTCCCTGCATCAGATGGCGGTCAGGCGTGTCGTGCTTCGACAATGATGCGCCGGATTGCCTGCGAATAAGGAATGCCCCGTTCTGCGAGAGCAGCGGCGAATCCGGCGTCGGGCGAGATACAGGGATTGGCGTTCACTTCCAGCACCCATGGTTGTCCATCGCTATCTACCCGGAAGTCGACTCTCGCGTAGCCGCGGAGCTGAAATACCTCCCAGCAGCGCAGTGCAATCTGCCCCAGTTGCTTGCAGAGCAGGGGCTCTATTTGTGGGTCGATAAACCGCCGGACCGTGTGCCTGCATTCAAATGAATCCTCTGCCCATTTGGCTGCGTAGCTGACAATCTTCGGTTTTCCTTCTGGGAAATCGACAAACAGTATTTCGGGAATGGGGAGCACCTGTGGACCATCCGGTCCACCCAGTACCGCGACGTTGATTTCCCTGCCCTCTATGAACTGCTCGGCAAACCATCGGCAAGGACGTTGTCGCTGCTTGTCGATTATCCGCTCCGATACACAGCTGAAATCAGCCACAACCGAAGCATCGTCCATGCCGATGGATGCATCCTCATACAGCGGCTTGGTGATCCAGCGTCCCTTGGCTGGTGTAGCTGGCGGCCTTGTGTCCGGATCCCACCAGTCTGCCGTGGCAATGCCGTGGAGCCGGAGCCACTGCTTCGTCAGTATCTTGTTTGAGGTAAGCATAAGGGCTTCTGTACCGGCGCCCGTGTAGGGGAGGCGCAGGTGATCCAGAAGCGAGGTGGCAATGGGAAGCAGTTGGCCGCTATCGTCTATGGCTTCCACGAGGTTGAAAACCACATCAGGCTGCTCGGCCAGTAGCCGTTTCTTTACATCCTCAAGTTGCAGTCCGACCGCGAGCGTACTGACCCTGTATCCCTCTGCTTTCAGCGCTTCCGATACACATTGGATCTGATCCAGTATGTCCCGTACATCGGCAGGAGACTCATCCGTTACGGTGTTATGAATGATCAGCACATTGCCTGCACGTTTCATTGGCACGGTGCTCCCGACATGTCCGCTGGTGACTGCGTTCCACGGCTCAAAGCCGAAGCAACGATGCGGCGAATCAGTTCATCGTATGCGATGCCCTTGAACTTGCAGATAAACGGCAAGTCCGAGTGACCGGGGTGCAGGCCGGCCAGCGGATTCGCCTCAATGAAGTGGGGGGTATTGCCAGAATCCAGCCGGATATCGAGTCGGCCACCATCGCGACAGCCGAGCGCCCGCCATGCGCTCACAGCCAGAGCCTCGACATGCTGGAGCAGCGGTTCTTCGGTCAGCAGGGCATAAGTGACCCGTCCTTCCCAATGCTCCTTGTTGTCGAAGGTGTAGATTCCGGGATCGGCCTTCGGCCCGAGTTGCACCTCCATCGTACCGATAGCCGTTGCTGCCAGGCCCGTTCCTATGACGCCGACAGTAAATTCCCGACCGGGCAGGAATTCTTCAACCAGAACCGGCTGATGATATTGAGCAAGCAGAGTCCTGCAAACCGACCCCAGTTCCGCGGGTGATGCCACACGGGAGGCTGCCGAGATTCCTTTGCCTGTTCCTTCCGCTACGGGCTTGGCAAACAGCGGGTAGCCAAGCCGGACCCGGGCAATATCAGCGACTGTCTCAACGACTGCAAAGTCGGGTGTTGCCAGGCCATTGCCCCGCACCACATGTTTGGCAATGCCCTTGTGCAGGGTTACCGCGCAGGCCAGTGGGTCGGAAAACACATAGGGAATCTGCCAGGCATCCAGAAGTGCCGGCACCAGCGCCTCACGGCCAAACCCGTGCAGCCCCTCACAGAAATTGAAGATCAGGTCCCACCGGTCGCCGCTTACCAGTCGGCCGGTGAGTTGTCGGGCATTTCCGATCCGGTCGACGGCCATTCCCTGCCGCTGCAAGGCGCCTGCGATGGCATCGATGGTTGCGGGCTGGTCGAACTCCGCAGTCTCGACCTCGCTATAACCCGCGGCGAGATATTCGTCGCGGAGGTCATAGGTCAGGCCGACTCGCATCCGGGGCTTTCTGGCCGGGGATCCGGGTAACGATAAGATCCGTTGGCGTAATTGCTCAGGAGCAGGTCGTCGCCGTCACGCCCGACGACATAGTCAGGAGCCAAAGGGATCTTGCCCCCACCCTCGGGTGCATCGATCACATAGGTCGGAATGGCATACCCGGTGGTGTGACCACGCAAACCACGGATGATCTCCAGGCCCTTCTCAACCGGCGTGCGAAAATGTGACGATCCTGATATCGGGTCGCACTGATACAGGTAATACGGCCGTACCCGTATACGCAGCAATCCATGGACCAGTTGGCGCATGGTCGCGACGCTGTCATTGATGCCTTTCAGCAACACGGTCTGACTGCCGAGCGGGATCCCTGCGTCGGCCAGCCTTGCGCAGGCTTCGGCGACCTCGGGGGTCAGTTCATCAGGGTGAGTGAAGTGCAGGCTCATCCACAGGGGGTGGTAGCGCTTGAGGATGCGGGTCAGTGCCGGCGTGATTCGCTGTGGCTGCACCACCGGCTGCTTTGATCCGATGCGAATGAACTCTACATGCGGAATTTGCCGCAACCGCTTCAGAATCCACTCAAGGCGCTCATCATCGAGGCTCAGGGGGTCGCCACCGGACAAGAGCACGTCACGGATTACCGGGGTCGCTGCGATGTAGTCGATGGCCCGCTCCAGGTCATGCTTGCGGATGCTGCGCTCGCCAACCGAGCCCACCATGCGGGCCCGGGTGCAATAACGGCAATACACCGAGCAGAAATTTGTCACCAGCAGCAGAACCCGGTCCGGATACCGGTGCACCAGTCCGGGCAACGGACTGCTTGCATCCTCGCCGAGCGGATCATCCGACTCACCCCTGGACTTGAGATATTCGCCCAGCACGGGGATTACGGTTCTGCGCAGCCCCTGTGCAGGGTCGTCAGCATCAATAAGGCTCGCGTAGTACGGCGTGATGCCGAGGGGCAGGGCGCCATGGTGTGTCTCAATGGCCTGCCGCTCGTCGTCGGTCAGGTGAAACATCCGGTCCAGGTCAGAAAGATTGCGAACCCGGTGGCGGTTCTGCCATCGCCAGTCATTCCAGTCGCGCAGCCCGGCCTGCGGGTAGAAGCGGCGGCGAAACGCGTCGCTGCGGCTGCTGACCGTAAGTCTCGGAACGGTGTGTTTTGATGTCGGTACCGCGGTCAGGTTGACCGGTGGTGGCGGGAGCGGCGACTGAATGCCTGGAATCGTGACCCCAGGCAAAGCGTTCGGGGGCTCTTCGCTGTCGGTCGGGCCGGTGATGGAATCCGGAACAGACCTGTCCAAAACGGACAACACTCTCGGCATCGAGATCACCTCGTCTGGGCAGAACAACCGTTGAAGATTTTTCGAGACAGTAGCAACTGGAGTCCCTGCGGGGGCAACGTCTTACTGTGATGTGTCGTGATGCGTGACTGACGTTTCTGTCTCGGTCGGCCGGTAATATACGCGCCGGTTTTCGAAATGCAATACAAGTCAAGCATCGATACTTCCTCCCGGTGACTTGATCGGCACGTGCGGGGAATTTCTTTAGCCGAGGTCAGTCGGATGATCTGTGAAACTTCTGGTCCTGATCCTGAAATGAACCCCGCAGATCTGCTCTGTGACCAGACCCAGACGACCCGGCATCTGCTCATGGTCCGCCCAAGCCACTTTGGCCCGAATTCCCAGACCGCCGCATCCAATCAATTCCAGCAGATCACGGCGCATTCTGCTGCGGAGCTGTCGCTACGAGCGATGCGGGAGTTCGATGTTGTGGTTGCCGCTCTGGGCCGGGAGGGTGTACAGACTTTCGTTGTCGCCGATATCCCCGATAACGGTACGCCAGATGCGGTGTTTCCGAACAACTGGTTCTCCACGCATGACGATGGCACGGTCGTGCTGTACCCGATGGCAACCGCCAACCGGCGTGCAGAGCGTCGTGCCGATATCCTGGATCTGCTTGCTGCGGAAGGCGGGTTTCGGGTGAATCGGACGATTGATCTGTCCTGGCTGGAGAATTCCGGCCGGTATCTCGAAGGGACCGGCAGCCTGGTTCTGGACCGGCCGCACCGGACGGCCTTCGCTACCCGTTCAGCCCGTACGCATCAGGAGGCTCTGGGTGAATTTGCCCGCCTTACCGGCTACCGGGTGGTGGCTTTCAGCGCCAGCATCGATACTCGGCGCGTCTACCATACCAACGTACTGATGAGTCTCGGGCAGCGCTTCGCAGTGCTGTGCAGCGATGCGATCACAGACCCGACCGAGCGCCGGACGGTATGTGCCGAGTTGGCGGCGACGAACCGCAGCCTGGTTGTGATATCTGGTGGCCAGGTTCGGCAGTTCGCTGCAAATTGTCTGGAGCTGGATTCCCCGGGCGGTCCTGTACTGGTGCTCTCTGAAACCGCCCTGCAGAGCCTGCGGCCGGAACAGCGGCGGACGCTCGAACGATATACGGCACTGTTGCCAGTCGATGTTGCGACCATCGAGCATGTCGGGGGTGGCAGCGTGCGTTGCATGCTGGCAGAGATCTACCTGCCACGTTCGGCTCAGCTAGACTGCCAGTCCGTATAGGTTCGACAGACTCGTTGCAGTATCCGGATCCATGAACAATTCAATCAGTCAGGCTACCGTTGTCTACCACGTTCGCCCGCTCAGCCTCGGTGCCCACCTGTATGAGGTGACCTGCCGTATCGACCGGCCCGATTCCGACGGACAGCTACTCAGATTGCCGGCATGGATACCTGGCAGTTACCTGATCCGTGACTACGCCCGGCACATCGTACGGATCGATGCAATGAGCGATGGTGAACCGGTCGCCCTGCGCAAGCTGGACAAGCACAGCTGGCGGGTTGCCCCGACCACGGGGGTGTTGCTGGTGACAGCAGTGATCTATGCGGCGGACTCCTCCGTGCGTGGCGCCTGGCTGGACGGCAGCTTCGGTTTCTTTAATGGGGTCTGTCTGTTTTTACAGGTATGCGGTCAGGAGCAGGCCAGATACGTCGTACATATCGATCCGCCGGAACCCCTGGTCAGTAACGCCTGGCAGCTTGCAACCAGCCTGCCGCGACTGACCGGCGCTGCGGGTGAGTTCGGGGCATTCCATGCCGCCGGTTATGCCGACCTGATCGATCACCCGGTGCTCATGGGCCGGCTCACGGTGATCGACTTTGATGCGGCTGGCACCCCTCACGCTCTGGCCCTGGTCGGACCTGCCGATATTGATCTGCCGAGGCTGCAGACAGATCTT
>JBIJCV010000095.1:0-6421 GCA_044344525.1 Gammaproteobacteria bacterium
GCGAAGATCACGCCGATCAGAAAGCTGATCAGGCTGACGATACCCAGCGCCTGGGCGCCAGCCTGGTGAAAAAAAGTCATCAGATCAGCCCGATCGAACACCGCCTGCCCGCGCAGCAAGCGGCCAAAGGACTGCGTCAGCTCACCGAGAAAAACCACGAGTTCCCGGGCGTGATCCAGTGTTTTCTGCGTGGCCTTGCCCACGCGCACAACCAGGCTGTCCGCCGTCTGCGTGCGACGTGCACCGGCCCGCTCCGGGACTGCAAAGGCGAGCTCCAGCAGCTTGCGCGCACCTTCAGGCAGGCCAGTCGTGTCGAGCGTGGCGTTGCGGTTGCCGGCAGCGCGCCGTACCGCACTCAGGAAAATCATCAGGCCGGTATCCCAGCGGCCCAGCGCCTGCGTATCAAACTCGATACGCGCTGCTGCATCCAGCTCAGCAAGCTCAGCCAACAGGGCAGCGGTCGCCGGCAGCGTGCCGCCCATGAGCCAATCTCCGCTGAGCCGCAGGCGCAGCACATCGGAACCGGGCCGCTCACAGTGCAGGGAGGCGCTGGTCGTACTGGCAGGCTCAGGCATCGCAGGATGCTCGCAGCGGGGCTGGTGAGCTGCATGTTAGGATAAATTCTGCCGGGGAGTGAACGCGATGATCGAGTCTTGGCTGCGGCCAGTATTCCGTTGGGCTGAGTTCCTCGGCCCCAACCCGTTCCTGCAGGCTGTCGTCATCGTCGTGCTGTTTCTCGTGCTCGGCAAGCTTGTGGACTGGCTCAGCAGCGCGGCACTGGATCGCCTGCTGATCCGCTGGGACAGTGGTGGCCGGCTCGGCGGCATCGGTCACAAGACGGTGTTCCGCACCATCGCCCTGCTGGGTCTGCTGGTGGCCACTGAAGTGCTGCCCATGACCCCGCTGCTGACGCGTCTGACCACCGCCTTCATCGCAAGCATGCTGATAGTGGTCTGGGTCAGCGCAACGATCCGGGCCGGCTTTCTGGTCACGGAGACGACCAGCCGCAGACCGTCGCCACCCGTCTGGGCAAGGCCGACCACCGTCCCGCTGTTGAATAACCTGCTGCGCGTCGTGATGGTGCTGATCGGTGTCTACCTGATGCTGCTGGCCTGGAATGTCAACGTGACGGGACTGGTTGCGTCGGCCGGTATCGTCGGCCTGGCGTTGTCTTTTGCTGCCCAGGACACGCTGGGCAACCTGTTTGCCGGCGTGGCCATTATCATCGACCAGCCCTACCGGATCGATGACTACATCGTGCTGGATTCAGGCGAGCGCGGACGGGTCACGCATATCGGCCTGCGCAGCACGCGCCTTTTGACCCGCGATGATGAGGAAATCAGCATCCCGAACGGCATCATGGGCCGCGCCAAGATCGTCAACGAATCGGGCGGCCCGCACGTGAAGTACCGGCTGCGCGTACCGGTGGGCGTCGCCTATGGCTCGGATATCGATCAGGTGATGGCCTGCCTGATCAGAATCTCGATCGATCATCCGAACGTGTGCCGCGATCCGGAACCGCGAGTACGCCTGCGAACCTTCGGCGACTCGAGCATCGGGTTCGAACTGCTGGTCTGGATTGCGGAGCCGGCCCTGCGCGGGCTGGTGCTGCATGAACTGAACTGCGAGCTTTACCGCAGCTTCGCGCGGGAAGGCATTACGATCCCCTTCCCGCAGCGTGATGTGCACATCAGGGACTGGCGTCCATCATGAGCGTGCCCGCGCGCAGACTGAACAGTCCCATCAACGCGACAAGCAGCAGAAAAACCGACAGGGCCTGCAGTCGGCGGCGACGATCCATCCGTCCCCGGCCGGCGCCGAAGTCGAAGCGTTCGTAGTGTATGGCGTCGTGTCTGACGCCGGCGGCCAGCAGGCTGTCTGCAGCGGTTTCCATCATGCGTCCAGAGCCACAGAGCATGGCAACCACGGCAGACGTCTCGATCCCTTGGAGCAATTCCCGGATATACCCTGCATCCACCGGGCCTGGCCGGCTCGCGGGCGCGGAGGCTCCCGCATCGATGACCAGGCTGATCGACAGATCGAGCTGTGCCCGCAGCGCATCGAACCGCTCCGCATCGACCAACGCCTGCGGGTTGCGTACGGCGTACAGCAGACGGAAGGGCCGCCGGTCCTGCATTGCGGCTGCGTCGGACAGAATTCCGAGTATGGGTGAAATGCCGGCCCCGCCCGCGATCAGCACCACCGGCCCGTCACCCGGCGGCAGCACAAAGCTGCCATGCGGTCCGTCGATGGCAGCCCGCGTGCCTGGTGCGATCTGCGCAAAGTGGCGCGTGCAGTCGCCAACCTCAGCGACGATCAGGCGCAGCAGCGGCAGCTCGGTGCGTGCCGACGCGATCGAGAACGGATGATCGTGAAATGGCGGACGATTCGGTGCGATGCTCAGCCAGATGAACTGGCCTGCGCGAAACTGCAGCGCCGTGCTGATCGGACCGCGCAGGATCATCTCGACCGTGCGCTCACCGATACGTGCAACACGCTCGACACACCAGCCTTCGCGCCACATGCGCTGCGGACGCACGACATAGGCCAGCATCACTGCCATGCCGGCCAGCGACGCCAGCGCCAGCCATACCAGTCGAACCGGCAACTCACCGGAGTAAATCCCGTTCGCCGCCGCGTGGTGCAGGGTCAGCGCCGCAAGGAGGATGGCCAGAGGTCCGTGCGATGCACGCCACGTCTCGTAGCGGAACCACGACCGGGTGCGCAACAAGGCAAGCCCAACGATGACGATCAAGCCGGCCAGCGCGAGTACCCCGGTGCGCAGCCGGGCACTCATCAGCATGGCAAGCAGCCTGCGCCATGCCAGCATCGGGTCATCCAGCGCAGCCGTCACCACGTAGCTCAGCGGATGCAGGACAGCGAAGACAAGCAGCGCACCGGCAGCCACGCGATGAAAGCCCATGGTGCGATCGATACCGATGCGACCAGAAAGCCTCTCGAAGCGGCCTGAACTCAGAAACTGCAGATGCAGCAGTGCGGCTGTGGTCAGTCCCAGTGCCGTTGCGAATTCGCTGAGCGGACTCGCTGCCTCGATACCGGTTGCGAAACCGATGAGCATCGGCAGGGATGCCAGCCCGACATAGAGCAGCGCCAGCGCTGCACCCGGCAGGCCGATGGAAATCGCCGGCCTCAGACTTTGGTACAGGCCATGCACTCGGTAGATGCCGGTCGTACATTGAGCCGGGCCGGACTGATCGGTTCACCGCATTGCGTACAGCGGCCATACGTACCGGCATCGAGTCGCGACAGGGCCGCGTCAATTGCCGCAAGCTCGGCGGTGGCTTCGGATTCCAGCGCTGACACGACGGCAATGTTGCCCAGCTGGGCCGCCTGCTCGGATGAATCCGGTTCGAGCGGGTTGCGGGCATGGGAATGAATGGTAGCGATACGGTTGCGAAACTCGGCGCGCAGCGCCAGCAGCTTTTCGCGTACCTGCTCCGTCGATCCAGATGCTGTGCTCATATGCGCTCTCCGCCAGATGACCCGATGCCTGCAGTATGCCCGTTCAGGCTGCCCTTTCGTAAAACTCCAGCCATGCACCTTCCGGCGCGCGCACGGCGAGCAGGTCCACGCTGCCGTATGGCGCGAGCGTCACGCGCGTCAGCGGCATGGCGAGTGGCCACCCCTGCCCGGCCAGGTGCTCAGCGAACACCTTGAGCCCACGCACCGGATGGCGCAATAAGGCCATGCCGAAGTTGGGTGGCTTTGCCGTGTCAGACAGATCCAGTCCACCGGCACCGTTAACGCTGACAATTTCGATTGAACCGGTTTTCAGGCCCCTGGGATGCAGGATGTGCAGATCCAGGCTCGTCTGTGTTGCCAGCCCGGGCGGCAGGCCCATCACATTGGCTGCGGGCTTCAAGGGTCCGGTCTGAAACGACACCGCGCGCTGAAAACCCAGTATGCGACCGTAGAAATCCAGGGCAGCGTCCATGTCACGCACGATCTGGCTGGAGTTGAACACCGGACCAAAGCCCACCGGCTGATCAGCCTCCGGCAAGGGCGGTTCGATGCGCTCGATCAGGGCCAGACGCACGTTGTCGGGCCCGCGCGTCAGCCACTCTTTGACGATCAGGCCGCCGAAATCCCAGCGTATCGGTGGCGAGGCGCCATGCCAGTGCAATGCGTGCAGCGCAGATGCCTGCGCTGCGACATCGCGGACCCGCACGTTCAGATCAAAAATGCCGCCGGAATCCCAGCACTGGTCGTCGGGGCGCATATCAACCTGCGGCCCGGCGCTATCGAGCTGCATCAGCCGCACATGACCGACGCTGCCATCCCGGTGACCAAGGCGCCATTCGCGGCCGGTGGCCTGCGCCAGGCCCCAGCCACATAACAGGCGCGCATCGACCTCGCCCTGATGTTGCAGCACCCAGCCGCCAACATCCTGCCAGCACGCGAGGTGCGGCCCGGCCGCACGCACGATGAGCACTGCCTCGTCAAAACCACCGATTTCGAAGGCCGGGGGCATGATCGGCGCGATCAGGAACCCAGCCAGACCCGGGCGGCCGTCAACTGGTCGGCCGGGAAATACTCCAGCGGAAATTCCCGCAGGTCTTTTGAGGTAAACAGCAGGGCCAGATCACGCCAGCGCTCTTCGCCGACGATTGCCATGCGCTCGATGTGAGCATCATTGGCCTCCTGGAACGAGAAGTCGTCCCACTGCCCACCCTTTTCCCAGCCTTCGAAGTTATCGGTCAGCACCAGTATCCTGACCTTGCCTGCCCTGGAGATGATCTCGGACGAGCGTTTTTGCAGCTCCGCGAGTTCTGGCTGAGTGAGCCGTCCGCTCACCCGCATGGTCATGAGACCGTCATTCACGCTGATGATTTCTGCTGCCATGTCAGGATCCTGTTCCAGAAGATCGGCCAGGCTTGATCTCGGTGATACCCCAGGCTTCGAGAACTTTCTCGAAGGTCCACAGGGGATGAATCTTTTCCAGGTCGGCGAGATCGGCGTTGCAGGCAAAGTCGTAGCCGTTCGTCCGGTCGTTGTACCACTGCGCGTAACGCAGGGGATAGATCACCTCGTCGCTGAACAAACCGATCATCCTCATCAGCCACTGCGGAAACTGCCGGTACTTGAATGTTGTCCCGTGCTTGTTGGTTTTTTCGGCGATCTCGACCAGCTGGTTTCCGGTCAGTGCGCACGATGCCATCGAAAAATCCTGATTGGAGAACACCTCGGGGTATTCAAAACAGGTACCGGCCCATTTGCCCACATCGCGTACATCCACCCAGTTGACGAGAAAATCCGGCTCGTTGATGCCGGGTATGTTGTTTTCCCGGATCATGGTCTTCGAGAGACTGGTGTCGCCGCGAAACTGCGTCTGCGCCGTGTAGTCCACCCGATGCATCGCGTAGTAATAGGCCGGGCGATGAATGCAGGTAACGTTCACGCCCTGCCCGCGCAGGAAATCGGAGATGCGCAAACGCTGGTGAATCCACCACGGCGCCTCTGGTGCATCGTCGACAATCCCATGCACCTTGTCGGGCGGGAACACCAGCGTGATGACCTGCTTTACCGAAGGGTTGGCCTTGAGTGCGCCCAGCGCCGCCAGCACCTGACGCATCACTGCCGCACGGCCGCCGGCCGGATCATTGCCATGATTGGTGATCTTGCCTGCCTTGCTGGTATTCGCCGTGACGTAAAGCACCACACCGGCACAGCCGGCAAATGCTTCTGTCAGCCTGGCCTCGGAATTCATGTCCACACCGGAATGCAGGCTCAGCAAGCCCGGATGGCTGGCCTCGGTGTTTTTCAGCAGTGCTTCGAGGCGCGCGGCGGCCTGCGTACCGGGCGTGCGGTACAGGGCACGTACGCGATATTTCTGTGTTTTGGTAAGTTCCTCGACCACCGCATAGCACTCCCAGCCGGTGGCACAGGTGACTGCGATCAGCGGCAACTGCTCAATGGGCGTATCGGCAGCGGGCACCTTCTCGCGCTCGGCCCTGATCTTCAGCACGGCATCGACGAGCCGTTTGTTCTTGGCCTTGATGGCCTGTTGCGCAAGCTTTATTGCGGTATCCCGGTTCATGTTCAAAGCCCTGAAATGTGTTGTCTGATTTTCTTCAGCCCAGTGCTTCGCCGTTGCTCTCGTACCAGCGCTGAATTCCCTGCCAGATTTCGTCTGCCGACTCGGCGTACCAGAACAGCTCACGGTCTTCCGGGTCGATCACACCTTCATCGACCAGGAAGTCCGGATCGAAAACCTGGCTCCAGAATTCCCAGCCCACCAGCACGATGGGCACCGGCTTTATCTTGCGCGTCTGCACCAGAGTCAGGGTCTCGAAAAGTTCGTCCATGGTGCCATAGCCACCTGGGAACACCACCAGAGCACGGGCCCGCAGCAGGAAGTGCAGCTTGCGCAGCGCGAAGTAGTGAAAGCGCATGCAGAGAT
>JBIJCV010000109.1:0-5998 GCA_044344525.1 Gammaproteobacteria bacterium
TCGGCAGCGGTTCCAGGCGTCCAGCGCGGCTATCTTGTAGGCCTCGGCGAAGGTGGGGTAATTGAACACGGCGCCGACGAAGTATTCGAGGGTGCCGTTGTGGGCGATGACGGCCTGGCCGATGTGAATGAGTTCGGTGGCGCCCTCGCCGACGATATGCGCACCGAGCAGACGATGGTCCTTGAGGCCGAACAGGAGTTTGAGCATGCCATCCTGTACGCCCTGGATCTGTCCGCGCGCGGTTTCGCGCAGGCGGGCGACGCCGGTCTCATAGGCGACCCCTTCCTTGCGCAGCTGCTGTTCGGTCTTGCCGACGATGCTGATCTCGGGCACCGCGTAGATACCCACCGGGAAGTAGTCGGTGGCGGTTTCACAAGAACCGCCGAAGGCGTGACAGGCAGCGAGTCGCCCCTGTTCGGCGGAGGTGGAGGCGAGCGCCGGAAATCCGATCACGTCGCCAACGGCATAGATGTGCGGCACTTCAGTCTGGTAGGTCGGATTTACCGTCAGGCGTCCGCGGGGATCTACCGGCACGCCCGCCTTGTCCAGGTCGAGGCCACCGGTGGCACCGGTACGGCCGGCCGCTGCCATCAGCAGGTCGCTGCGGATTCTCTTGCCGCTCTTCAGATGCGTGACCACCGAACCATCGGCAGCTTTTTCTACGCTCGCCACTTCTTCGCCGAGGCGCATCTGTATGCCGCGCGACATGAGATCGTGGCGGAATTCATCGACGATATCGGCATCGACGAAGTCGAGGATCGTGTCGCGGTTGTCGACCAGCGTGATCTTGGCATCCAGCGCGCTGAAGATGGTGGCGTACTCGACGCCGATCACGCCGGCCCCGATCACGGTCATCGAGCGCGGAATGGCCTTGATCTGCAGCAGGCCGTCGCTGTCGATGATGGTCTCGTCATCGAAGGGAATATTGTCCGGCCGGTGCGGGACGGTACCCGTGGCGATGACGATTTTCTCGGCCCGGTAGTCGGCGCTCTGTCCGGTGATGCTGGTGACGTGCACCGTATGGCTGTCCAGAAATCGCGCCATGCCGTGAACGATGCGCACGCCATTGCGCTGCAACTGGTGTTCAATGATTTCGATTTCGTGCTGGACAGTAACGCTGAGGCGCTGAAACAGATCCTGGGCCGTGATATCCGCCTTGACCCGGTGGCTGCGCCCGTAGATGCCTTTCTCGCGCCAGCCGCACAGATACAGCACGGCTTCGCGTAGTGATTTGCTGGGGATGGTGCCGGTATGTGCCGTGACGCCGCCGACGATCTCGCGGCGTTCGATGACAGCTACCCGTTTGCCGAGCTTGGCCGCCTGAATCGCTGCGCGCTGACCACCTGGTCCGCTGCCAATGACCAGTAGATCGAAGGTTTCCATGCGTCGCCTTTAAGGTTCTGTGTCCTCCGGTAGTCGGCTCGTGTGACTGAATCTTGAGCGCGTGGGGGAGGCGAGCGTGACGCGGGTCTCGGTTAGCGGCTGCTATTGCTCCCGACCGTGATGCGCGTGAGCATCTCCAGTGTCTCTGCATCGAACACGACAATTTCCCCTGCGTCCCCGAGGATGCTGACAAGGGCGTATCTGCCGTCCCTGCTGAATTGGACGTGGCCCGGTGTCTTGCCGGGCACTGGCCGCAAGACTGCGCCAATCTCCAGTGTCTGCTTGTCGACAAGCTGCAGGGTGTCCTGGTGTACTGAACCGGTGTTCGTGCCCATCCAGGCGTAGCGCGTGTTGACGTGGCTGCGCAGGAAAGACGCGGGACCGTGGGTCTTGATCTGGCGGATCGTTTTCCAGTCTTGCAGGTCGATGATGCTGAGCATGCCTTGCCTGCGATCAGGTATGGCAATGATGTCCCGGCCCTGCCAGTTCCAGTTGATGGCAGCGCCGGGGTTCAGGATGCCGGGCAGATCCAGTCTGGCGATGCGACGGCGCACATCAAGGTGCACAACCTGGCCGCTGCCGCTGTCAGGTGACGCGCCGATGATTTCGTTGTAGTCCGGTGTGAAAGAAAAATCGTCCAGAGGGTCGTCAGGAAAAGAGCGCTTCGGATTGAGAAATCCAGGTACGAAGGCGCCTTCCCGATACTGGAAATCGTGCACCACACCCAGCGGAATCTCCGCGGCCTGCGGGTCGTAGCTCAGTTCCCAGACCTCCTTGAGGTCCGTCAGTGCAGCGATGAAACTGCGCCGGGGGCCGGCGGTATGCACGGCGGAGACAGGCGAGGTCTGCCGGCCGTCCTTGTCGGTCGCCATATGGACTTTCAGCAAATTGAGATCGGCATCCAGCAGGACCAGCGTGTGTGGCAGAGCGTTGGCCACGGCAACGAAGCTGCCGTCAGCGGAGATGGCAAGATTGCGTGTATCGATACCGGCACGGGTCTCGGCCACCACTTTGAGATTCCAGATATCGAACTTTGAAATCCAGCCATCGCGTGAGGCGAAGTAGGCATAGCGGCCGTCTGGCGTGAACCCCGGCTCTCCGCGCAGTGTGGCGCGTGAGGCAAATCGGTGGATACGCTCGAAGCGCTCGCCATCGATGATGGATACATGCTGGTCGCCGGCCTCGACGACGACGATGAGTTTGAGCGGGTCGGGGGCTGGCAGTGTGTGCGTATCGCCGGCCAGCGCCGACAGGGCAGTCAGCCACAGCAGGCCCAGCGACGTCAGGCCATGCCGGATCGTCCGCGTGTTCATGGCTCAATCTGCCAGGCTGGAGCGCACCGCATCCGCCAGCGCGTGTATGTCGTCTTCACTGTGCGCGGTGGACAGAAAGCCGACTTCGTAGGGGCTGGGTGGCAGGTAGATGCCGGCGCGGAGCAGCGTGTGAAACATTTTGGCAAAGCGCGATTCGCTGGCAGCTGGAAATGCAGCCGGGCTGCGAATCATTGTGTGGGATCCGGCGTCCTCCAGTACCAGCCAGAACAGTGAGCCGAAGCGCTGCAGGCGCAGGCCCGGCGTGCCGCTGAGCCGTTCTTCGAGCAGACGCCCGTTGTCTTCGAGCGCGAGATAGGCGGTGCCATCGGCAAGTCGCTCCAGCGTGGCGAGGCCGGCTGCCATTGCCACCGGATTCGCAGCCAGCGTGCCAGCCTGATAGACGGGACCCACCGGTGCAACGAGCTGCATGATCTCGCGTCGGCCCGCGTAGGCACCGACCGGAAAGCCACCGCCGATGATCTTGCCGTAGGTGACGAGGTCGGGCCGGATGCCGGTGATTTCCGCCATGCCGCCGAAAGCGGTGCGAAAGCCGCTGATCACCTCGTCGAAGATCAGCAGCGTACCGTGCTGCTGACATTGCCAGGCCAGCGCATCCAGAAACTCCTGACGTTGCGGCAGCAGGCCGTGATTCGCCGGCAGTGGTTCGATGATCGCTGCAGCAAGTTCTGCTCCGCGCGCCGCGAACAGTCCTTCCAGTCCGGGGATGTCGTCCAGCTGTGCCACTACGGTATCGGCAGCCACACCGGCTGGCACGCCGGCGCTGTCAGCGATACCCGCCAGACCCGAGCCAGCGCGAATCAGCACGGCATCGGCATGGCCGTGGTAACAGCCATCGAATTTCAGAATCAGTGTGCGTCCGGTTGCCGCACGCGCGAGCCGCAGCGCCGACATCACGGCCTCGGTGCCGGAATTGACGAAGCGCAGGTTCTCGACCCACGGCAGACGACTGCAGATCAGTTCGGACAGGGCCAGCGAATAAGGCTCGGCCGTGCCGAAACTCCAGCCGCCCGCTGCCGCGGCAGTCACCGCATCGAGCACGGCCGGATGCGTGTGGCCGAGAATCATCGGGCCGAAGGCCATGCAGAAATCCGTGTATCGCTGTCCATCCACGTCTTCAATCTGGCTGCCTTGCGCACTGCGGATGAACAGCGGTGTGCCGCCGACGCGGCGGAATGCCCGTACCGGGGAGTGCACGCCGCCGGGCGTTACGGCGCAGGCGCGGGCGTAGAAGTCAGCTGAGCGGTTCATGGCCAGAGGTACCGGCGCGCGCGGCGCGCGGCGTAGCTGATGATCATGCTGGCGCCGGCCCGTGAAAAGGCGGTCCATGTTTCCAGTTGCGCGCGTACCGGATCGGTGAGCCCGCGTTCTGCGAGCAGATCGATGCCCGCCTGTTCACCGCTGGTCTGGTACACGGCCCAGGGTTTGTGGATGCGCGACGACAGCAGGGCCAGCACGTCCAGATACGGCAGGCCGGGCTTCACCATCAGGATGTCGGCACCCTCGGCCGCATCGCGTTCGGCACACGACAGGGCATCGCCGGGCCGCGCCGGATCGATCTGGTAGCTGGCACGGTCACGCAGCGGGAGATCGCTGCCCGGCGCTGATTCCGCCGCCAGCCGGAACGGGCCGTAGAACGCAGAATTGAATTTGGCGGCATAACTCATGATCGCCGCCCGCTCGAGGCCCGCCTGATCCAGCGCATTGCGTATGGCGGCGACCCGACCATCCTGCATGTCGCTGGGTGCCACGCAGTCTGCACCGGCCTGTGCGAACTGCAGCGCGGCGTCGGCCAGTGCCGCGACCGATGCGTCGCTCAGTACGTGATCACGGTTGTCGTTGAGGATGCCGCAGTGGCCATGCGTGGTGTGCGAGCACAGGCAGACATCCACGGCCAGCCAGATGTCGTTGCCGAAGCGGCGGCGGAGCGCAGCGATATTGTCGCTGGTCGCGGCGTGGGAAAACTCGCGCTCCTGTTTGCGGGCCGGCACGCCGAACAGCAGGAACTTCGTGATGCCCTGCGCCAGGTCAGCCTCGATCTGGCGCGGCAATGTCTCGGTGGTGTCGCGGTAGACGTCGGTCAGACCAGGTACAGCTTCGCGTTCGCGCAAATCTTCGACCACAAACAGCGGCTGCATGAACTGTTCGACATGCTGCCGCACTTCGCGGGTGAGTTCGCGGATGTGGCGGTTGTCGCGGTTGCGTCGCAGATTCATTGCAGCCATCGCTGCCACTCGTGTCCGTTGGGAAAGGGCTGCGCATCGATGCCCGCTGCCTGCAGTGCCCGGCGCGTCTTGCCGGCACCGCAGGCGTGCTGCGCACTGGCCGGCAGCACTGCGCGCAGCGCGTGGAACTGTTCGGCACTGCTCCAGTAGCAATGCGTGGCGCAGGCGGCTTGTGCTTCGACCGCGCGCAGGGCATTAACATCGGCCGGCGGCAGGATGCTGTAAGTCGCCAGTACCTGACCTATACCTGAATCACGCCAGCCGGGTATCGCAGTGTCCGAGGTGACCGCCGTCCAGTCCCGCAGTGGCGGCAACCCGAGCACCGGGCACTCCAGCGTGTTGCGGATATCCTCGAAGCCCAGATGATCGCCGCAGCCTTCGACCCAGAAACCGCGCGCCGCAAGCTGACGCCAGCTCTCGACACCGCTGGTCCACAGCCGCAGATCGCTGCCCAACCGCTGGTTCTGCAGTGCGTGCCAGTAAGCGATAAACACGGCGGACTGTGCCGGTAGCGTAGCCAGCTCCGGCAAGGTGTCAGCTGCCGGCTGTCGCTTGCACAGACGTTGCCAGGCGATACCGTTGAAAGCGGTTACGGCGGTGTGTGGTGCCGGCGGCTGGTTCCAGACGATCTGTTCGATGGCTGTGCCGCCTGTAACGCCGTGCACATAGCAGACCGGACCGAGGCTGGCGTGCATGACGGCGGTGGCACCGAGTACCGCACGCTGCGCTGCCGGCAACCGCGCCAGCGCCGACAGTTCGAGCGCCGCAAGCTCGGCAGTATCCGGGTCGTGAAGCACGCGCAGCAGCGCCAGCATTTCTTCGTCTTCGCTACGGCACTCGATGGCCAGAATGCCCTGACCGGCTGCGGTGGGGCACAGGGCCAGTGGCAGCACGGTCCAGCGCACGTCGCTCAGCAATTGGGCCACACGCGGCTGCGCGGCGGTGTCGTTCCAGAGGCGGATCAGTCCGGCGAGCGCGAGCACCACCCCATCCAGCGCGCCGGTTTCCGTATCAGCGGCGTGCAAACGCGCCAGACGTGCGTCTACCGCGCCACGCAGT
>JBIJCV010000222.1:0-3907 GCA_044344525.1 Gammaproteobacteria bacterium
CGATGAACGCGACACGCGCGGATTCATTTCAATGACGATCATGCGGCCATCGCGCGGATTGATCGCAAACTGCACGTTCGATCCGCCAGTATCCACGCCGATGCGGCGCAATACCGCAATCGAGGCGTTGCGCATCAACTGGTATTCCTTGTCGGTCAGCGTCTGTGCCGGCGCAACCGTAATCGAATCACCGGTATGCACGCCCATCGCATCGAGATTTTCGATCGAACAGACGATGATGCAGTTGTCATTCCGGTCGCGCACCACCTCCATTTCGAACTCTTTCCAGCCAATCACCGACTCCTCGAGCAGGATCTGCGTGGTCGGCGAAAGGTCGAGGCCATGGGCCGCCATCGCCTCGAATTCTTCGCGGTTGTAGGCAATGCCACTGCCGCTGCCACCGAGCGTGAACGACGGGCGGATGATGGTCGGAAAGCCGATGCGGGCCTGGGCCTGGATCGCCTCCTCCAGCGTGTGCGCAATCTCTGCATGAGCAACCGCCAGGCCGATTTCATTCATCGCCCGCCGGAACAGTTCGCGATCCTCAGCGGTGTCGATCGCCTCGCGCGAAGCGCCGATCATCTCCACTTCGAAGCGCTCCAGAACCCCGTGGCGTTCCAGATCCAGCGCACAGTTCAGCGCCGTCTGACCACCCATGGTGGGCAGCAGCGCGTCCGGCCTTTCCCGCTCGATGATCCTTGCCACGGTCTGCCAGTTGACCGGTTCGATATAGACAGCATCCGCCATCTCCGGATCAGTCATGATCGTCGCAGGATTCGAGTTGACGAGAATGACCCGATACCCCTCCTGTCGCAGCGCCTTGCAGGCCTGTACGCCGGAATAGTCGAATTCACAGGCCTGCCCGATAACGATCGGGCCGGCGCCTATGATCAGGATGCTCTCGATGTCAGTGCGACGGGGCATGGCTGCTCTGGGTCAGGGACGGCTGATAACTACCCGTTACTCACTTGCCGGCAGCGGTTGCCGCACCCTGCTGCACACGCTGGCGCATCAGGTTGCTAAAGCGCGCAAACAACGGACGAATGTCATGGGGTCCCGGACTGGCTTCCGGATGCCCCTGAAAACTATAAGCAGGACAATCAGTTCTTTCGATACCCTGAAGTGAATTATCAAACAGGGACCGGTGCGTGGGGCGCAGATTTTCCGGCAGGCTCGCTTCATCCACGGCAAAGCCATGGTTCTGACTGGTGATCATGACCCGACCGGTTTCAAGATCCAGCACCGGATGATTGGCACCGTGATGGCCAAACTTCATCTTGACGGTCTTTGCGCCGCTGGCCAGACCCAGCAACTGGTGGCCGAGGCAGATGCCAAATACCGGAGTACCGGTTGCCAGGATCTGCCGGATCGACTCAATCGCATAAGTGCAGGGCTCTGGATCACCAGGCCCGTTGGACAGGAAAACGCCATCCGGGCGCCGCGCCAGCACTTCTTCGCCCGGCGTCTGCGCCGGCACCACGGTCACGCGGCATCCGTTATCAACCAGCAAGCGGAGAATGCTGCGTTTGATGCCGAAGTCGTAAGCGACAACTTCGAAGGCACCGCTGCGCTTTGGCCTGATCGGTCCGGGACCAGGCCACGCGGCGCTCAGGTTCCACTGATAGCTGTCCTTGCTGCTGACGATCTTTGCCAGATCCATGCCAGCCAGACCGGGAAAGCGCCGCGCATGATCGACTGCAGTACGCGGATCAATCGCCCCGGTCATGATGCAGCCCGACATCGCGCCCTTGTCGCGCAGGATGCGCGTCAGCTTCCGGGTGTCGATATCGGCGATCGCCACGATTCCGCCACGTCGCAGGAATTCAGGGAACGACACCTCTGCACGCCAGCTGCTCGACACCGCAGGCAGATCGCGGATCACGAGGCCGGCCGCAAAAATGCGCTCGCTCTCATGATCCTCGCTGTTCGTGGCTGTGTTGCCGATATGCGGATAGGTAAGCGTGACGATCTGCCGACAATAGGAGGGATCGGTAAGAATCTCCTGATAACCGGTCATCGCCGTATTGAATACGACCTCACCGATGGTGCGACCCGGTGCGCCCACCGAGATACCGTGAAACAGCGTACCGTCGCTTAAAGCCAGCAGCGCAGGTTCCATCAGCCCTGCTCCTGCGATGACCGGATATTTTTTGCTTTTGATAGGCGCATATATACGCAGCGGGAGACAGCCTGTCCGGGCCCTCCCGCTCTGCTGGTTTAGTTGGGAACCCGCGGCATTCTAAACGACAGGGGCTGGCGTGGACACCCCTCCAGGCAGTGAATGCAGCAGCTAGCGGGCAGACAGCCCCAGCACGTCTTGCATCGAGTACAGACCCGGAGGTTTATCCGCCAGCCAGGACGCGGCCCGCAGTGCGCCACGCGCAAACAGCGCACGATCGGTGGCGCGGTGCGTCAGCTCCAGCACTTCCTCGTCGCTGGCCAGCAATACGGTGTGGTCGCCGACGATCGAACCTGCGCGGACTGACGCAAAGCCGATCGCCTGGGCGGGACGCCCGGCGTGGAGGCCGCTGCGGTCATAGACAGCGACATCGGCAAACTTCTGCGCGCGCGCCTGCGCCACTGCCTCACCCAGCTGGAGTGCCGTGCCCGACGGAGCGTCTTTCTTTGCCCGATGATGGGCCTCGGTAATCTCCACATCAAAACCGGGCCCCAGCAACCGGGCTGCCTGACGCACCAGCTCAGTCAGTACCGTGATACCGATACTCATGTTGCGCGAATACAGCAGCGCGATGCTGCCGGCAGCAGACCGCAGCGCGTCAAGCTCGGCTGGTCCCAGTCCGGTGGTACCGATCACCAGGCTGCAGCCCCGAGCTGCACAGGCCTGCACGTGCTTTAGCGTCGCAGCCGGTGCCGTGAAGTCGATGGCGACATCGCAGTCTGCGAGTGCCGTGTCCAGCTGATCGGTCAGCAGCACGCCCCCTGCGTCCAGCCCGGCAAGCTGGCCCGCATCCCGGCCAACTGTCGCATGTCCGGGCTCCGTGAGAGCGCCCGACAGCGTCGCCGTGTCGCTGGCGGCAATCAGGCGAATCAGGGCAACGCCCATGCGGCCGTTTGCACCAAGGATTGCTACACGCTGCATATCGATCACCACCCTGCCGATCAGGAACCGACTTTACCGAAAAAGCGCCGCACGCCATCCAGCCATGACTGGCTGCGCGGCCGATGCCGGTCGCCGCCCGCCACCAGCGCCTCGTTGAAACTTTCCAGCAGTTTCTTCTGCGCCGCATTCAGTTTGACCGGCGTTTCAACTTCCACCCGGCAATAGAGATCGCCGGGGCCGCTGCCGCGCACCGGTCGCACGCCCTTGCCGCGCAGGCGGAATGCACGCCCGGACTGTGTTTCCGGCGGCACTTTCAATGCGACCTCACCCGCCAGGGTCGGCACCTCTACCGTACCGCCGAGCACAGCGGTTGCATAACTGATCGGGATCACGCAGGAGAGATCAGCACCATCACGCTGAAAGATTTCATGCGGCTGAGTATGTATCTCTACATACAGATCGCCCGATGGGCCGCCGTTCTGCCCGGCCTCGCCTTCACCGGACAGGCGTATGCGGTCGCCATTATCCACACCGGGCGGCACCTTGACCGCCAGCGTCTTGTTCTTCTGGATGCGCCCGCGCCCCTGACAACTGGTGCACGGCTGCTCGATCTGCTGACCAGAGCCGCGACAGGTCGGGCACGGTTGCTGGATCGAAAAATGGCCGCGCGTCATGCGCACCTGACCATTGCCCTCACAGGTACGGCAGGTGACGGGCTTGGTACCGGGTTTTGCGCCGGAACCTTCGCAGGTGGTGCAGGCCGCGAGCGTCGGCAGCTGCAGATTGACGGTATCGCCGAAAACCGCCTGCTCCAGGGTCAGGGCGAGTTCATAGCGCAGATCCGCG
>JBIJCV010000096.1:0-6334 GCA_044344525.1 Gammaproteobacteria bacterium
GCGCCTTCAGGCGCGATTCTTTGCCGGGAGACAGGAAGAAAATCGCGCCTGAAGGCGCTCCCACGGAAGGCGCTCCTGCCCCTACGGCAGCAGATACCAGGCGACGCCCAGTAACGCACTCACACCGATAACCGGGATCATCCCCACGTGGAAGCGCAGGGTAGCAAGCAAGGCACCGGCCGCCAGCGCCAGACTGGCCCAATTGATCGTCGCAACAACAGGAACATGCAGTCTCAGGCCATACGCGTGCAACTCATTAACTTCGCCGAAGATCACGTGCAACCCGAACCAGACCGAAAGATTCAGCACGATACCGACTACGGCTGCTGTAATGGCCGAAAGCGCGGCACTCAGTGCAGCGTTGCTGCGCAGGGACTCCACATAAGGTGCGCCAGCGAATATCCACAGGAAACACGGCACGAAAGTCACCCAGGTCGCCAGCAGTGAGGCCAGCAGGCCAGCGACAAACGGATCAAGGCCGACTGCCTGACGAAAAGCGGCCATGAAGGCCACAAACTGGACGACCTGGATCAACGGGCCGGGCGTCGTCTCTGCCATAGCCAGACCATCGAGCATTTCACCGGGAGCCAGCCAGCCGTAGTTCTGTACTGCTTCCTGCGCCATGTAGGCGAGTACGGCATAGGCACCGCCGAAGGTCACTACAGCGAGTTTGGAAAAGAACAGTCCGATCTGGCTGAACACATTATCGGAACCCAATGCAGCCACCAGCACGATCAATGGTAGTAACCAGAGCGCCAGCCAGAATGCCGCCACGCGTATCGTCCGGGCAAGAGATGGCCGGGTATGCGCCCCGCCCCCGTCATCAAGCATCGCGTCCACCAGCGGACGACTGCCCTCCACTGTGGGTTCATGAGCCTTGATAACGACAAATTTCTGCGGATTGAGCCGGCTGCCGGCCAGACCAACCAGCGCCGCAACCGCAATGATCAGCGGGAACGGCATATCGAAAAAAAAGATGGCGCCGAAAGCCAGCCCTGCAATCGCGTACATGTAGCTGTTTTTCAGCGCCCGCCTGCCGATGCGCAATACGGCCTCTATCACCACGGCCAGCACCGCTGCCTTGATGCCGAAAAACACCGCCTGCACGATGATCAGATCCTGATAACCCGCATAGATGAAGCTCAGGATCAGGATGCTGACAAAGCCCGGCAATATGAACAGACCACCGGCAACCAGCCCACCCCGGGTGCGGTGCAGAAGCCAGCCGATATAGGTAGCGAGTTGCTGCGCCTCGGGACCTGGCAGCAACATGCAGTAGTTCAGCGCATGAAGAAATCGGTTCTCGCTGATCCAGCGCTTCTCCTCAACGAGGATACGATGCATCAGGGCAATCTGGCCGGCTGGCCCACCGAAGCTCAGCATCGCGATACGCAACCACACGCGGAACGCTGCGGAAAAGGACACCATGCCGCAGCCCTCCGTCGTCTACTGCATGGCCGGCACGACAAACCTGCCGATGACCGGGATGGCGTCGGCCGGATCGTCATGCAAGCGCAACGCCAGTTCATCAAGGCCGGCGGCCCTGAACTCGCCCAGCCGTGCAATGTGCCGGTCCATTTCGCCGAGATCACCGCTGGTCGTGATGCCCTTGATCAGGATATCGATGATCCGCTCCGGGACACCTTTGATGTCACCCGAACGGTCGCGCCAGGCGGTGATGAACGCCGCCTTGTTGGCTTGCACGAACTGACAGTCTTCCTCGCTCATGAAGCTCTGGATGTGATGGCGGCTCAGCCAGCTGCGAATGATCAGTTCCCGCCGCGCCTCCTTCAGTGCCGCTGCCCGCTCTGCCTTGACGTGCCAGGCCCAGAAGTTGCTGACGCGAAACGGCCCCACGGATGCCGCCCTGCCGGGCAGACTCTCCCGCACGTAGCCCATGGCCGCCGCAGCGAACTGCGGCACCGCATCGCTGAGCACGATGCCATCGGCCTTCTGTGCACTCATGCGGATCATCTGCTCCTTGCCGGCACCGGTATAGATCAGTGGCGGCACATCACTCGCCCACCCGGCCGAGAAATGATTGGCCTTGTACATCTCACCCTGATAGCTGCTCACGGCCCGCTCACCACAGGCCTTCTTCAGCAGTTCGGTGGCCTCACGTACCGCCCGCACCCGCCGCGTGATCGGAATCCCCATGATCCCGTTCCATTCAGCACCACCGCCAACGCACAGCGCGGCGCGCCCCCTGCTGTACTCGTTCAGCGTCAGCAGCGCATTGGCCATCTTCAGCGGATGCATCTCCCATGGACTGACCACCATCACGCCGATGCCGATACGCTTCGACGCCAGCGCAAGCGGGACGAGACTCAGGAATGCGTCGCGGGCCGCTGAATAGTTCTGGATCCAGACCCTATTGATGCCGTGGCTTTCGGCCAGCACTCCCAGTTCGGTGATCTGCGCCGGCGTCAGGTCGGGCTCGAGAATAATGTCGATTTTCAATGCGCTCTCCTGCGAGGCTTGCGGGTCCGGCGCGCTGATTGCCAGCATCGGGACCGGAGACGTTATGATAAGGCCCTGGTCAGAAATGACCATCAGTACCGCTGCGGGATCTGGCGGACTTCCGTTCAGGGGCCTGTTGCCCGGGTGATATCCATTTGAAAAAGCAGCTGCTCGGCAATCTCGTCCTGGTTTTCTTTTCCACCACCATCACACTGCTGATTGCAGAATTCGGTCTGCGCCTGCTCGCACCCAACCTGGCAATCGAGCCGGTCACCTCCAACCAGTACAACTTCTATCGCTACGACCCGCTGCTCGGCTGGTCAAACATACCGGGCGCACGGGGCGTATTTTCCAGAAGCGAGTTCAGTTACGACCTGAACATCAACAGCATGGGCCTGCGCGGACCTGAAATCACGCTGGACAAGCCTGCCGGAATACGCCGCATAGCCGTACTCGGCGACAGCTTCGTATGGGGTATCGGAGCAGCCGATGAGGAACTGTTCACGACTCTGCTGGGCAGATCGCTACCTTCAACACAGGTGCTGAACTTCGGCGTCGCCGGCTACAGCCCGATCCAGTACCACCTGCTGACCGACAAGGTGCTCGCACTTGACCCGGATATCGTCGTGATCAGCTTCTGCCTCGGCAACGACTTCGCTGACTCCGTCTACTGGAATCGCTACGACTACTACAAACCCTATGCCCGGCTCGACGCAGCCGGCGAGCTGGTCATCGACGGTTATCCACTCCCGGATATCAAGCGCTTTCCCAGCCGCTACGACAGCGGCGTGTTTGCCTGGTTGCATGACCGGTCATATCTCGTCCGCCTGGTCGATGGCTTCGTACGCGGGCTTGGCGGTGGACTCGAACGCTTTGGCCAGAAGGGACCGGCCGACTTCGATGAGAGCGACATCTACCTGCAGCCGGACAAGCCGTCCACCGAGCGGGTAATGCGCATCAATGCCAGGCTGCTCGAAGATATTGCAAAAGCCTATCAGCAACGCGGTATCGCCGTGATCGTGCTGGCTGTACCGACCAAGTGCGAACTTGGCGAGTGCTATACGCTTGACCGCCGCAGTGATGCCGCACGCGGCCTTTTACGACGTGCGGTCGCCGGTCTGCCGGTCACGCTGGTTGACCCGGTCGATGAGTTCGACCGCACGGAGTTCTGGGCCAAGGACGCCCACTGGAACGCCGCTGGTCATCGCAAGATTGCGCAGGCGCTGCTGCCGGCGGTGCACGACGCACTGGCGGGTCTTGACCAGGCAGAGCCACACGATGAGTAACAGATGCAGAACCAGCGCGAACCGCCGGAACGATTCCCGGATCCCGAAATGGTCAACGATGCGGCAGATCAGGCTATGATCCGGATAACCCATCAGCGCTGACGCAGGAGCTCGCCATGCAGACCACCCGCAGAGATGTACTGTCCTTCGCTTCGATCGGTGCCGCAGGCGCCGCTGGCATGGCGCTGGGCGCGTTCACCCAATCAGCCTCTGCCGCCGGCACTGACAACAGTGTCGGCGGCAAGGGCCCGGGAATCGAGGGACCCCTCCTCGACCTGCGCACCGGCAAGGGCAACCAGATGGCCTATGCGCGCATTCAGGGTGACACCGACTGGGGCAAGCAGAAGTACTTCTGGTTCAAGGGTTACGTCAACGCCGTCCAGCCCGGCAAACGCGCGGTGAATCTGGTCGGCTCGCAGGGCTTTGGCGCCATCCGCCTGATCCAGCGACCCGATGGCGCCATCGAGCGCCTGTGCCGTGAAATCATTCTTTATACGGATCTGCGCAGCGGCGAAGTGCTCAGCGAATGGAAAAATTCACTGACCGGCGAACTGGTGAAGCCGGTACACGTCGACAACGATCCCTTTAACTATCTGGTCGAGGAATACTTCCCCCTGCCACCGTCTTTCGGCGGACTCAACAAGGACGGACCGCCGCCCAAACGCATGCCCTTCATCTTGCCCTGGTACCAGCATGGCGACTGGCTGGAGATGGAAATCCACATCCATCTCGCCTACCCGAGCGCGCTGCAACCGGACAAGTGGCCGCGCGAATCTGCCGGACCGGTGGCCCAGGTCTCAGAGTACTTTGCACACCATGTGCGGGCCGCAGACATGCAGAACCCGAAACTGACCACGGTCGATTACCGGGGCACCTGGAATCGCGTCACGCCCTGGCTGCCGTGGATGCTGATGGGTCAGGCGCCGGGCTTCTGCCTGTACAACTGCTTCATGGGCACCACCACAAATCTGGATGAGATCTTCGCGCGACCGGTACTGGACTACGCCGAAAAGCACTATGCGAAGTACTTCAATGCGCCGGACAAATGGACCGGCGAACCGAGCCTGTCGAGCCTGGAACACTACGCGCGCACGCAGCAGCCAGCGCCGGTCAAGCCGGCAGCAGAGGCAGCGCCGCGCTGATCGCCTGTGTGAGCTGACGCAGTTCCGCGGGCGTGATGATGTACGGGGGCATCAGGTAGATCAGCCGGCCGAAGGGGCGAATCCACACGCCAGCTGCGACAAAGCCACGCTGCAGTTCCGCGACCGGCACCGCCTGCTGCGTCTCGACCACGCCGATCGCGCCGAGCACACGCACATCGGCGACGGCCGGATGCGCGGCCAGTGGCGCGAGTTCTGCGCGCAGCTGCGTCTCGATGGCCTGCACCCGCGCATGCCACGGGCTTTCGAGCAGCAACGCGGTGCTGCGTACCGCGACTGCGGCAGCCAGCGGATTGGCCATGAAGGTCGGCCCGTGCATCAACACACCGCCGTCGGCTGAAATACCGTGCGCAACACGCCGGGTCGCCAGCGTCGCCGCCATGCTCAGGTATCCGCCGGTCAGCGCCTTGCCCAGACAGAGAATGTCCGGCTCCACGCCCGCATGCTCGCAGGCAAACAGGCGGCCGGTACGGCCAAAGCCGGTGGCGATCTCATCGGCAATCAGCAGCACATCATGACGACGGCACAGTTCGGCCACCGCCTTCAGGTAGTCGGCCGAATAGAACCACATGCCGCCGGCACCCTGCACGACCGGCTCAAGGATCACCGCAGCAAGCTCATGCGCATGTGCATCGATCAGCGCCGCAAAGCTGTCGATGTCACCAGGCTGCAGCCGCTCGCCGAAACGGCTGCGCGGCCGGTCAGCAAACAGATGCTGCGGCAGCACTCCTGCGAAGCGCTCGTGCATGCCATTGACGGGATCGCATACGGCCATCGCACCAAAGGTATCGCCGTGGTAGCCGCCACGAATCGTGAGCAGGCGCGATTTTCCCGGCTGCCCTTGCGCCTGCCAGTACTGCAGCGCCATCTTGATCGCGACCTCGACAGACACCGAGCCGGAATCGCTGAAGAACACATGCTGCAGCGGCTCTGGCGTGATGGCGATCAGCTGGCGGGCCAGATTTATCGCCGGCTCATGCGTGAGACCACCGAACATCACATGCGCCATGCGGCCTGCCTGTTCGGCAAGTGTCCGATTCAGTTCCGGATGGTTGTAGCCATGAATCGCACACCACCACGACGACATGCCATCGATCAGCTCGCGGCCATCCTCGAGCCTGAGCCGCACACCGGCTGCCGAAGCCACCCGGTACGCCGGCAACGGTGCCGTCATCGAGGTATAGGGATGCCAGATGTGTTCGCGATCGAAGTCAGACATCGCGGGATCCCAGCAGGCTGGTGGCATCGAGCCAGGTATTCACCTGTTCGGGCGTACAACGGTCGCCGAGAAACGGCACCGTGCCCAGGCGCAGGGCCGGCAACTGCGTTTCCAGCGTAAGCAGGTTGTCGGCCAGCGCTTCCATCTCCGGACCCACCGAGTTCGCCACCCAGCCGGCAAGTTCCAGACCCGCTGCCCTGATCGCCTCT
>JBIJCV010000234.1:0-3787 GCA_044344525.1 Gammaproteobacteria bacterium
ACCGGAGCCGTGGGAAGGGTTCACCAACATGTTCTTCCTCTACCGGCAGGAGTACGCGAAGAAGTGAGCTGTCCGGGAGTGATGAATCGTGCCTGATCGGGTGTCGCAGCCTCTGCTGCTCGGGGTGCTGGTGCTGCTCGGCTGGCAGATGCCGGCCCATGCCGGTGTGTGCCGGAGTGAAATGCGGCCATTGCTGCTGCAGGCCCGGCCGGAGCCCGCCGCGATCGCAGCAGTGCGTGCCAGCTGTGTGGCAGAGGCGGAAGCCGGCGATGCCGATGCCACGTACCAGCTGGCGCTCTTCCATCTGGGGCTTGGCGGTGAGTGGAATCCCGCTGCAGCGATTCCCCTGATCCGTTCAGCGGCCGAGCGGGATATTTCCGAAGCACAGTACTGGCTTGCGTGGCAGTCGGAGAGTGGCCCCGAGTTGCCGCACGACCAGGCGGTTGCACTCGGCTGGTACCAGCGGGCTGCGGCGGGCCGCCATCGCCTGGCCCTGGAACGGTTGGTGGTCGCCTCGGAGCAGGGGCAACTGGGTCTGCCGGTAGACGAGAAGAAGGCGCTGGCGCTGCGCGCACAGATCCGCAAATGCGAGGACGAGAACCGCCGCTGAGCAGCGGTCTGGCTACCAGTGGCGGATCCGGCCGGTATCCACGTGGATAAAGTCCGACTCCGGGTAGTAGCCTACACCGCCGGCGCGCAGACGCATCCCTGCATCACGCAGATTTGCCGTTGCAACACCGGGCAGCCGTATATCGATGGCACGACCGGACAGGTGCAGGCTGTTTGTCGCGACCCCGCCGCCTTGGCGTGCCAGCATCGCGTTGGTGGTCGGCGAGCGGAATGCGGAGATGATCTCGAAGGGTGCTGAACTGCCGACCTGCTGGCGGAGGCCATAAAGAAGATCGAGCAGTGCCGGATCAATCGGGTGGACTTCACCGCTGCGGAAATCGCGCAACAGCTGATTGATGGTGAGCAGCGCATCGGGGATGTATCGCCCGGCCTCGCTGTATTCAAGATTGAGGGTTTCGCCGGTATGCGTGTGATGGAAGGCCAGACGCCGCGGGCCGACCGCCGCGCGCACCATACCCGGCCAGAGGACGGCCGGGGCGGACAGTGCGGTGAGGGCAAGGAATCTCCGCCTGCTTGTATTGCCCGCCATTATTCGGCTCCATCGGGGGTCAGGGTATGGCGGAGGATTGTTCCAGACCTGGTGCCCGCAGGGCAAGCCTGAAAGGGGATCGAGTGGCTGATTTATCTAAGCGGATATGCAATATGCCAAGCAGATCACGGCTGCGCGCCGAGGTCACCGCCATTGCTGCAGTGCTGTTGTTCGCACTGTGGCCGCCAGCCAGCCTGGCAACCGCGCCGGCTGCAGCGGTTGCAGCCGAGTTGCAGGCGCAAGCGGCGCGGCTCCGTCAGACCGGCGGTATCTACGTGCAGGGCCTCGCGATCACGTCAGCTGCGCTGCTGGCAGAGTTCTATGCGGCACGCGACTACGCGCCGGTGTGGAGCAGTGAGGCGCGCAGCGACGAACTGTTCGCATTGCTGGCAACTGCCGACAGTCATGGTCTTGATGCCAGTGATTACTATCTGCCGCAACTTCGTCAGCTGCGTGAACAGTACCGGTCGGGTAACGACCCGGCCCTGGGTGCTGCGCTCGATCTGCTGTTGACCGAGAGCCTGGTCCGCTTTGGCTACCACCAGCGTTTTGGCAAGGTCAATCCGGCGCGCATGGAGCCCACCTGGAACTTTACGCGCCAGTTCCGGCCGGGTCGCGATCCGCTGTCCGCGCTGCAGGAGATGGTCGTAGCGCCGTCCCTGCAGGGACTGCTGGAGAAGTGGATCGAGCGGGCACCGCTCTACCGCGCTCTGCAGGATGCGCTGGCACAGTATCGGCGCATTGCCCGGGCGGGCGGCTGGCCGGTGATTGCTGCTGGTCCCACCCTGCGTGAAGGTGATACGGATGCGCGGGTGCCGGATCTCCGCCGGCATCTGATCATCGGTGGGGATCTGCCGCCTGCAGCCAACGCTGCTGATGCGCATTTCGATGCCGCGCTGGCAGCCGGGATCCGTGCATTTCAGCAACGGCATGCACTGGCGGCCGATGGTGCAGTCGGCGCTGCCACGCTGGCGGCAATGAATGTCCCTGCAGCAGCGCGTATCGATCAGTTGCGCCTGTCGCTGGAACGCGCGCGCTGGGTGGCCGATGACACGGCGGGCGAGGTTATCGTGGTGAATATCGCCGGCTCCGACGTGTTCGCTGCACGTAACGGTCAGCGCTTCTGGACGCGGCGGGCGGTGGTGGGACGTATTACCCGCCAGACCCCGGTGTTCAGGGGTTCGATGACCTGGCTGGAGCTGAATCCGACCTGGACCGTGCCACCGACGATCCTGCGTGAGGATGTGCTGCCGCGTCTGCGGCGTGACCCGGCTTACCTGCGCGAACACGATCTCAGCGTGCTGGATGCGCGCGGCCGCGTGATCAATCCCGATACGATTGACTGGCAGAAGGTGGGCAACCGTCCGTCATACACGTTCCGGCAGGGGCCTGGTCCGCGCAACTCGCTGGGCCGGATCAAGTTCATGTTTCCGAATCCCCATGCCGTGTTTCTGCACGATACGCCGTCCCGCAATCTGTTCGAACGTACCGAGCGGCTGTTCAGTTCGGGATGTGTGCGCATCGAGGATCCGCTGTCACTGGCTGAAATCCTGCTCGCCGACCCGGCCCGCTGGAATCAACAGAGCCTGCAGGCGGCAATCGATACCGGCCGGACGCAGACCCTGCGCCTGCCGCGGCCATGGCCGGTACTGATCCTGTACTGGACGGCTGAACTGGATGCTGCCGGCCGCGTGCGTTTTCTGCCCGATGTCTATGACCGGGACCCGGCGTTGCTGGCGGCCCTGAACGGTGAGGTGATGCTGGAGTTTCCGCCGGATGCCGGCTGACTGGCTTAAGCACAAGGAACTAGCTAAGGTGAGCGCCGATCCGGGTTGGGTATCGTCTGATGAAGCGCATTATTGGAGTCGTCAAGCTGACCGCCGTGCTGGCCTTCCTGGCCGCTTGTGGCGGTGGTGGCGGCAGTCTCGATAACCAGCTGGGCCTGCGCGTCATCAATGCTTCGCCTGATGCGCCGCCGATCACTTTTCTGGTCGATACCCAGGAGTGGTTCACCCTCGATTACAAGGGCGGCACCGGTTTTGTCGAGCTGACACCGGCAACCCGGGAAATGGGCCTGGAGGTGTTTCTGCCGGGTGACGATGTGCTCGTCGAGGGGTCGATGTCGCTGCTGGCCGGGCGCGAATACACCACGATTGCAGTTGGCAAGCTTGGTGAAAATGGCAGCTCCACACTGCAGATGCTGCATATCGATAACCCGGCTGCTGAGGTGCCCACCGGCACCACGCGTGTGCAATTCGTGCATGCCGCGCCGGACGTGGCGGCCATCGATGTGTACCTGACGGCGCCAGCTGACAGCCTGCTCGGCGCGACAGCCGTTTATTCGCTCAGCTATAACCAGCAGCCGGCAGCCCTGCAGCAGGATTTCCTGTCGGGAATCTGGCGGATCCGCGTGACTCCGGTTGGTGACAAGGCGACGGTGCTGTTCGATTCTGGCGAGGTAACGCTGCGCTCCACGGCCAGCCTGCTGTTCGTTGTTGTCACCAATACCGGAGCCGGGTCAGCACCGATTTCACTGCTGACCAACGACGGCCGGTTCGGCGGCCAGATTCTCGATGCGGGCACACCGGCCGATGTGCGGGTGGTCAATGTTTCGCCGGACCTGCCTGC
>JBIJCV010000365.1:0-2537 GCA_044344525.1 Gammaproteobacteria bacterium
ACCGCCACTGGCCTCGCCCTGTATCTATGACCCTACGCTGGCATCTACTGACGTGTTGTGCGTCGCTCCACCGCCCGAGGTCACACCGCTGGTTGCTAACCTGGCGTATCCGGGACCGTCGCCCTATGTGGCGCTGGATTTCAGTATCCCGCCACCCGCTGGTTATGAATTTCTCAGTTTCGACAACTACTATGCCTTCAAGGTTGCGGCCACAACCGCGCCGGACACCATCCTGTTTGGCATCAATAATCAGCCGCTGGTACAGGGTACGCGTAACACCTTGATGGCCCTGGGCCTCGTGCCTCAGCCGGCCAGTGGTGTAGTGACCGCCAAGCTGTTGACCATACTGCTGGACGACATACGTCCGATCGCGAGGGTTGGCAAGTTGCGCATCATCGATGCGTCCCCGGCGGGCGCTTCGGTAGACGTTTATATCGAGGTACCCGGGACGGACCTCACGGCTGAGAATGCCAGTCTCGGTGGTCTGGGTCTGGGCAGTACCACCGGCTACCTCGGTTTTGAGCCGGGTTCCTATACGGTGAGCTTTACCACGGCGGGCACCAAGACCGTGCTGGCCAGCGCCACAGTCGCTGCGCTCAGCGGCAGCCTGTTTACGGTTGTACTCGTGGATACCGCCCGCTCAGCCGCAGCTGACGGAAAACCGCCGCAGGTACTGGTGATCGACGACCTGCTCTGAGCGAGGCAGGGCGTCCGGCACGCTGAATCGGTGGTCCCCGTCTCAGGCGGCCGGTGCGTTTGGATTGTCGAAGCGGAAGCCCCGGCCCTGTACGCTTTCCATCACATCGATGGACAGGCCGTCAGCGCGCATCGCACTCCACGGATCCACATCGATGGTGATCGGCTCAACGCTGACACTGATGCTGCCCGGCCTGGGCGCTTCGAGTGACATGCTGTGTTTCCAGCTGCCGTTGATCCGCAGGCAGATCGCCTTGCCGGGATTCTTCTGCAGCGCGTTCTGCATGATGTCGATGGCCGCCGGACTGATCCGGATGGCAGGCGGCTGATCGGCGGCTGGCGGATTGATGCCGAGCATCGTGCCGAGTTCACCGGAATCAAACAGTTCCTTGATGATGTCGCAGCCACCGACCAGTTCGCCGGCCACATACAGCTGGGGGATGGTCGGCCAGTTGCCGTAGGCCTTGATGCCCTCGCGAATCTCGGGATTCTTCAGGACATCGACCACCTCATAGTCCGGCAGGAGCATGTCCAGCGCTTCGACGGTCTTGGCGGAAAATCCGCACTGGGGCTGGGCGCGGTTGCCTTTCATGAACAGCACCACGCGGTTTTCACGCAGCAGGCCGTCGATCGCATCGCGAGTTTCGGGGTCTAGACTCATGGTGGGGTACTTCTGTGCTGAATCAGGTGGAGAAACTGGAGCCGCAGCCACAGGTGGTGGCGGCATTCGGGTTCCGGATGACGAAGCGTGAACCTTCCAGATCTTCCTTGTAGTCGATCTCGGCGCCGGCCAGGTACTGGATGCTCATCGGATCGATGAGCAGCGTGACGTCCTGGTTCTGCACCTGGGTGTCGCCGTCTTCGAGGTTTTCGTCGAAGGTGAAGCCATACTGGAAACCCGAGCAGCCGCCGCCTGATATGAACACGCGGAGCTTCAGGTTCGGGTTGGCTTCCTCGGTGATCAACTGGGCAACCTTGGCCGCAGCAGAGTCGGAAAAAACCAGGGTTGGTGCGCCAGTGGCGGGTTGAGTGTCCATCCCCGGCACGCTAACCGTCCGCCTGCAATGCTGTCAAGGTGAACACGGATTGCTGCGGGGTGATGGGCGGCGTGTGCCGGATGCGACAATAATGCTGCGATCCGCCTGTCGCCGTTTGATGGAGTGTGTATGCCGGATTCTGATTTTCCGCCGCCGCAGGTGCTGCGTGCCTATGGTCTTGCCGATGCGAGGGCGTCGCTGCTCGGCAGCGGGTTGATCAATCGCACCTGGCTGATCGAAACCGGCGCAGGCCGCCTTGTCATGCAGCAGGTCAATCCCATATTCCCACCAGTGGTCAATGAAGATATCCGCGTCGTCACCGGTCATTTGCGTGCCAAGGGGCTGATAGCACCGGAGTTGCTTGCTGCAGAAGACGGCAGCTGGTGGCAGATCCATGCGGGGCAAACCTACCGGCTGATGACCTGGGTGGCAGGCAGCTGTCACGAGCGGCTGGCCACGGCCACGCAGGCTCGCGAGGCCGGGGTGCTGCTGGCCCGCTTTCACTGCGCACTCGATGATCTCCGGCATGAGTTCCGGAATACCCGGCCGGGCGTACACGACACGCCTCGCCACCTCGGCGATCTGCGTCGTGCGCTGGTGGAGCATGGCGCGCATCCGCAGTATGCCGTGGTGCGTCCGCTGGCCGACGAGATACTGGCCCTGGCCGCGGCACTGGAGCCACTGCCAGAGTTGCCCGTCCGGCTCGTGCACGGCGATCCCAAGATCAACAACATCCTTTTTGATCCGCTCAGCGATCAGGCGCTGTGCCTGATCGATCTGGATACGCTCGGCCGCATGCCCCTG
>JBIJCV010000097.1:0-6293 GCA_044344525.1 Gammaproteobacteria bacterium
GTCTCGCTGGTCGATCCGGATGGCAAGGTCCTTGCCATGCAGGAAGTATCGGATGATGCGCCGGCCCGCGCCCTGGCCTTCAAGGTCATCAATGACCAGTTCGGTACCCTGACCTTTGCCCGCATCTATTCGGGCGTGATCAAGAAGGGCGACACCCTGATGAATGTCACGCGCGGCAAGAAGGAACGGGTGGGGCGGATCGTCGAGGTCCAGGCCAATGCGACCAAGGATATCGAGGAAGCCCGTGCCGGTGATATCTGTGCCTTTGTGTCCATGAAGGATACTGAGACCGGTGACTCCCTGAGCGACCCGGCTCATCCAGCCTTGCTGGAGCGCATGCGTTTCCCGGATCCCGTCATCAGTGTTTCGGTTGAGCCCAAGACCCGTACCGATGTCGACAAGATGTCGACGGCACTCTACAAGATGGCCAAGGCCGATCCATCCCTGCGACTTGAGGTCGACCATGAAACCGGCCAGACCATTCTGAAGGGCATGGGCGAACTGCACCTTGAAGTGACGATCGACCGCATGCGTACCGAGCTGGGCGTAGAAGCGAACATGGGCAAGCCGCGGGTCAGTTTCCGCGAGGCCTTCGGTATGCCGCTAGAACACATCTATACCCACAAGAAGCAGTCGGGTGGTTCGGGACAGTACGCTGAGATCAAGATGATCTTTGAGCCGCTGCCTCCCGGGTCCGGTATAGAGTTTTCGGACGAAATTGTCGGTGGTCGCGTGCCACGTGAATATATTCCGGCTGTCGAGCATGCCATTCTCACTGAATCAAAGCGTGGCCAGATCGCCGGCTATGAAGTAGTGGATTTCAAGGCCCGCCTGATCGACGGCAAGTATCACGACGTGGACAGTTCGGCGCTGGCCTTCGAGATCGCCGGTCGCGCCTGTTTCCGTGAGGCGCACAAGGCCAGCCGGCCCAAGTTGCTGGAGCCGATCATGGCTGTTGAGACCGTGACCGAATCCGACTACCTGGGCGAGATCATCGGTGACTTCAATCGCCGTCGTGGCCAGGTCAGCGAGCAGGGCCAGAAAGGTCCGCAGGCATTCGTGCAGGGGTTCATTCCGCTCTCGGAGATGTTTGGTTACATCAACTTTCTGCGTTCAGCGACCAGCGGACGCGGAACCTTCACGATGGAATTTGCCCGATATGCCGAGGTGGCCGCTGGCCTCGTCGACAAACTCATGGAGAAGGAAGTCCGCTGACCGGAACATGTTTTAGGGCAAGAAAAAAGCCGGCTTCGTGGCCGGCTTTTTTTCGGGTGTCATTTGCGTGCCGGCAACTACGGTGAGCGTTTGCTGAAACTGCCGCGGTCAGTCAGTCGGGCGATCGTCTCATCCAGTACCTTTCCGGCAGCGGCATCGTCCATCGTCGGCAGATTCTTTGGCCAGACCGGCTGGTCATAGATCCTGCGATAGATCTCCGTACGCAGGTAGGGAAGCCAGTTCTGGAAACGCGCATGCTCACGATAGTGACGCAGCGCATCGATATTGACCTCGGATGCCACGTAGCAGTCATCGACTACGCTGCTCTGGGCCAGCACCTCGCCCTTGTAGCCAACGATCATCGAACGTCCACCAAGCGCCCCGCCGATGGTGGTTGGCGGATTGCCCGGCATGATCAGTGCACCACAGTTGGGCGCAAGCAGGTATGCGGTATTGTCAGCGGCGCGGGCCCGGTTCTGCACGTCCCATATCTCGCGTGATACCCAGGGCTCAGGCAGTGAAGCGCGGTACATGATCTCCGCACCATTCATGGCAAACCCGCGGTAGCTTTCCGGAAAAGCGCCTTCAACTCCGACGCTTCCGCCGATATTGCCGATTTCCGTTCTTGCCACCGGGAAAAACGCCTCGAGCGTATCGCCGTTTTCAGCGACCCACTGATCATAGACATCGTGTGGTGTGGTGGAGTGTTCAACGAACAGCACGACGTTCTTGCGGTGCTTGTAGATGATCTGGCCGGTGGGGTCGAGAATGAATACGGTATTGAAAAACCGGTCCGGATATTGCGGCAGTTTTTCCTTGAGTTGGGCGATCAGATAGATACCGTGCTGACGGGCCTTGCCGGCAAGATAGTCGGATTCGGGTCCGGGAATCTCGGCGGCCAGGGTTGCCGTATATTCGGCCGAAGACAGGTGCAGGATTTCATCGGCGAATCCCTGAATGCAGCCCTCACCAAGTGCGACAAGCCGTACAGGCAACTCCAGTGCGCAGATATGACAGACCAGATCGAGCATATTGCCGATATGTACAAGATTCCTTTCGGTCTCGCTGCGGGATGCGCAGTGACGAACGGTGGTCTGCAAGGCGACTGCGATATATGGATCAATCATCGCTATGATTTTTTCTGCAGATAGTCAGCAAGTCTGATTTTGCCGGCTCCCGGAATAACTGGCCGCCGCAGTTCATCGCGATCCTCCATATCCTTGGTGGCATCGATAGCCAGCCGGAGAGAGCCCTTTTCGCCCTTGGCACAACGTTCGAGTTCCCAGCTCTTTACATCGGGAATAACACGGAACTTGTCGGCGCGTGCAACGCGCGTATACATGGCCCATTCCACATCGCCAAGATCGTGCACGTTCACGTCCTCATCGACCACAATGATGCGCTTGGTGATGTGACTGACCGGGAAGAATCCGCCGGCAGCCTTGAACGCAGCGTCTATTAGCGCCATCGGTTCCGCATCATTCTGCTTGCGCATGGAAATGACGATATGTGCCATGGCACCCATGCGCGGTTCGAGAAAAACGTCAATATCCAGAAACCCGGTCAACTGGCTTCGGAGTGCACCGATAAGCGCGTGCTTGATCGAGAACGTGGCGATGGAGCCAAGTGTGTTGTGCTCCGGATTTCGCCCGGCGAGAATCGAGTAGAACATCGCATCCTTGCGATGGGTGATGGCAGTGACCTCGGCGATGGGCGCAGTCTCGAGCCCATACTGTCCGGCAAACTCGCCGAGGGTATTGTCGATGTTCCCGGTAAACCTGACCACTGCTTCGATGATCATCTCTGCATTTGCAGGCACCAGCAGGTCGCTGGTCTCACACTTGACCAGATCGATGGGTTTCCCCTGCAGTCCGCCAGCAAGATCGAATTCGGACTGCTCCGGCGGCAGTTTGCAGGCCGCGGCCATCTGCAGTGCTGGCTCGACGCCGATCGCCAGCGCGACCGGTATCGATTCGCCGTGCTGTTCGGCATGCTGGTAGAACTTGCGGAGGTCGGACAGGGAACTGGCATTTACGGCCAGGGTGTTCGGTCCCAGGATCAAGGACCGGTAAACGCCTACATTAAGCTGCCCGGTGTGCGGGTTGCGTGAGATGCCGCAGGCTGCAGTGATGAACGGTCCGCTGTCCAGTTCAAAAAAGGTAGGTACAGGCAGGTCCGGAAGATCAATTTGCGTGCCACGCCGGACGACTTCCTTCACCGGAGCGGTCGGTACCTCACGGGGGGCAATGAGATTGCGCTTGGCGATTTCAAACCGCGCATCCAGATCGTCAAGTATAAACGGTTCTCCGGGGGGGCTGCCGAGCGCCCAGCCGAAACACTCAATACGGTTGAGCAGGCCACCGACGACCGGGAATCTCGCGCCTATGACGTTTTCAAAGATGAATGCACGCCGCTGTTGATCGATCTTCTCCATGACAGCGGCCATTTCGAACTCCGGATCGATGGGCCGGCTGATGCGGTAGAGTTCACCGCGTTCCTCAAGAAGCTTCACGAGTCCTCTGAAATCCAGCACGGACGTATCTCCTGCGGCAGGCGTTCCGGGGAGCCTATTCTAAAGGATGTATCGGGCTCACTGCCCGGGTTGACCGTCGTGTCCGCCAGTCAGACTGTCCCTGCCGGTGCCCCGGCGTTACCATCTCTACCGGTGTGGCCCCCGCGGGGCCGGGGTGATCAGCTACATACTGGAATAGAGCAATGGCACATCAGAAACCTGGCAGTGAGCTGCCGGCAACGGTGCGGGACACGCATCGGGCCTTCGAAACCCGTTGCGCGTGCTGACGCAGTTTCTGGCAGAACTGGGCAAAGCCCTGCGGGAGGAGGATTGCCGCGGTCTGGTTTTGAGTCAGCCCCGCCCAGTCCAGCCCGGTGGTGAATCGGACCAGCCCAGCAAGCTCAGTGTGCGCCCGGTGCAGATCGCAGGCAGCCGGTGTTACCAGCTGGCGGAACGCCGCGGGAAGCAGGAATTCCATCACAATCTTGGTGCGGAGGAGTTGATCAGGCGGGCTGCTGCCGAGATCGGTACCGTCTTTAATCAAGCTGACCTGTTCACCGGATCTGCGGATATATCTCTGCAAAGGGCTGGCGGTAATCAGCCGCGCATGATGCGAAGCAAACCCAGCCGCGCAGCACCCGTGCTTGATCATGACCGGCGCAAGCAATACATCATTCCCGAAGGCCAGCCTTGTGCCTTCATGCAGGAGATTGGCGTGATGACGCCGACTGGCCAGGTCAGGGCGGCTAAACAGGCCAAGTTCCGGCAAGTGAACCGGTTTCTGGAGCTGGTGGCTGATGTCTTGCCCGAACTGCCGTCCGAAGGGACGCTGCGCGTGATTGATTTCGGTTGTGGCAAGAGTTATCTGACTTTTGCGCTCCATCATCTGCTGAGGAATATCCGGCAACGTGATGTTGAGATCATCGGCCTGGATCTGAAGGCGGATGTGGTGCGCGACTGTCAGCGGATTGCGGACAATCTCGGCTGTAATGGCCTGCGGTTCGAGGTCGGTGATATCGCGGGTTATGCACCATCTGGCGCGGTCGATCTGGTGGTGACCTTGCATGCCTGCGATACGGCCAGCGATGCCGCTCTCGCCCAGGCCATACGTTGGCAGACACGGGTTATCCTTGCGGCCCCCTGCTGCCAGCATGAAGTGGCTGGTCTTCTTGCTGCCGATGTTCTGCCGACAATGCTGAGATTCGGCATTCTCAAGGAGAGATTTGCCTCGCTGGCAACTGACGCGCTGCGTGCGGCGATACTGGAGAGGGCCGGATACCAGACACAGATCGTCGAATTCATCGATCTTGAGCATACGCCCAAGAACCTGTTGCTACGTGCCGTCCGCAGCAATGTCCCGGATCCTGCCGCTGCCGCCGCATATGAATTGCTGAAGGTTCAGCTCGGCGTCAATGAGTTCAGCCTGGAACGATTGCTGGCATCGCCGCCGGTCTGATGCGTTCAGAAATACCCGGTGACAGCAGTGTACTGACGGTCAGATCCATCGGCCTTGTCAGGACGGGTGCAAGCACCAGGATCGAAGCGCCGCGTCAGCCGGCTGCTGCAACGGGAATCAGCGGCCGTATAGAACTGTTTCCAGGTCGCAATTTCGAACATGCGTTGCAGGATCTGGAAGGCTGGGACTATATCTGGGTGGTGTTCTGGTTCCATCAGAACACCACATGGCGCCCGAAAGTACTGCCGCCCCGCAGTAACTCCGGACGCAAAGGCGTGTTTGCCACTCGGGCACCCTACCGGCCGAATCCGATTGGCCTGTCAGCCCTGAAGCTTGAGCGCATCGACGGACTGGTCCTGCATGTACAGGGCGTGGATATGCTGGACGGCACACCCGTGCTCGACATCAAACCTTATGTGCCGTACACGGACGCGCATCCTGCTGCCCGCAGCGGTTGGCTTGAAGTGGCAGGCGCTCGGCCAGGCGAAGCGCCTGCCGATCCATGTGGCAGCTATCAACTCAGCTTTTCAGCTGTGGCGACGGAGCAGGCCCGGTGGATCGAGGCGCATGCCGGACTGGCCATCTGGGACCGTATCCACGCCGTCCTGTCGATAGGGCCGGAGCCGCATCCGTATCGCCGCATACGGCGCGACGGGCAGGGCTTCTGTCTTGCGGTCAAGGAATGGCGGGTCCGTTTCAGGCTGGAGGCGCAGCATGTGCTGGTCGAAGGAATCAGCTCCGGCTACCGCGTTGCCCAGTTGACCGCGACCGGCGATGCGGTCATCGACGTGCATCGCGCCTTTATGCAGGTTTTCTGCCTGTAATCGACCGGAGTCCGCCGAGGTGTCATAACGTGATTATCGTCACAGGCAGGTTCCTGGAAGTTGCATAACCTCCGTACCACCACAGAGACAGAAACAGAATCGGGGCCAGGCCATTTTTGATTTTCTTTCCATTTTTGACCGGTTACGGCGCCCGGCCAGCAGCCGTACAGAGGGTTACCAGAGCGTCAATCCGCGCGACAACTTCTATCAGTCCTCGGCCTTTTTTCCGATGCCCTTTGCGATGGTTACGACCGTCAGCGAGATGGGCCATACCTCGATAGGACCT
>JBIJCV010000098.1:0-6226 GCA_044344525.1 Gammaproteobacteria bacterium
TTATCGCGGTGACAAACTCACCCGGCGCGTCTGGGATGACATCCTCGCCGCAGATTACGTGGCGCAGGAAATTGCGCCGGCGAGCCAGCGCCTGGTCCGGCTGGATGATGCTCGCACCGATCTGAAGTTTGATATCCGCGCCTTTGTTTACGATGGCAGCATCCAGTTGCTGGCAGCGCGTCTGTATGCAGGCCAGACCACCAATTTCCGTACGCCGGGTGGCGGCTTTGCACCGGTATTCATCGCGCCGGCGCAGCAAACCGCCGCATAGCCGGACGTTCAGCGCGCGGCGCGGTTTTTCAATAGCGGTACCGGTTCCAGTACCCAGTTGCTGCTCGTGCGCCGTGCCGGGCACGGGATGGCAAATCCCGTGTCCTTGCCGTTGCGCCGGGTGAACTCGTCCCAGTCGATGCGCCAGCCCCGCTCATCGAATTTTGCCAGCCACTCGCGGTAGTTCACCACCGCCTTGTCGGAGGGCGTGAGCACTTCCCGAATGTTGCTGGTGGGTGTGCGCGGCGGATAGACATCGACAAGGATCTCGATGTCCTGTCTGGCAATGACCTTGTTGCGGGCATGGATCGGCTCGTCGTGTTCCGCACCCAGCATGAAATTGCGCATGTTGAGGAAGAAGATCCGGGTTCTGTTCTGGTCAACCGGTTGCTCGAAAAAGTACTGCCGGAACCTGTTGCCGCTGCCGACGTTGATTTCCGTGACCATCGTGTTGGGGCCATGCGTCCCGCTGCCGGCAAACAGTTCGCCGGGCGCCTTGCTGTTCACGTCCACTGATTTCCAGGTGGGGTCGCTGAGGCCTGGCGCATTGAATCGGTGCAGGAACCACATGCCCCAGCCCTGCGCATGATCGACCACGTCGTACTCGCGGACGTGATAGGTATCGCGGTTGACGGCTTTCAAGCCGTGTGTGGGATGCACAAATTCGTTGTGTGCCGGATCCAGGCCGTTCTCGATGGAACGCTCGTAGTAGTAGTCGACTTCCAGGACCAGAATGGCATTCGCCCGCCAGCCCTCGGTGGCATATTCCTCGACGTCGAGCAGCGGCGGGCGGTCCTTCTCCGGCAGGTCGCCGAGGAAGGCAAATACGATGCCGTACTTCTCCTGAACCGGATAGGAGTCGACCTTGGCGCGCGGCGGAACCTTCTTTCCATAGCCGATGGACGGTATGTTCCTGCACTCGCCATCAGCGCCGAATTCCCAGCCGTGATACGGGCACACGATGCAGTCGTTGATGATCCGCGGCTTGTCGCCGAGTTCCCAGGCGCCGCCCAGCGAAGCGCCGCGGTGCGTGCAGGTGTCGCTCAGTACGTGGGCTTTGCCCTGGCTGTCACGGAAGGCGACGAAATTGAGCCCCAGTACCATCGATTTCCCTGGCTTCCCTGCTCCGAGGTCTTCGCTGCGGATGATCGGGTACCAGAAATTGATGTACATGGCAGTCTCCTGGTCAGTGCCGGGTTTCCAGCACCAGTGCCATGCGAACCAGATGTGCCAGGGAGCGGGTGCCCATCTTGTCCATGACGCGGGCGCGGTGAATCTCCACAGTGCGTTCAGAAAGGTTCAGGTCCAGGGCAATCACCTTGTTGGCCTGTCCACTGACGATCATGGTCATCACTTCTTTTTCTCGCGGCGTCAGTGTGGCATGCCGCCGGATGATTTCCTCACTCTGGGCCAGCGTCTGCCGCGCTTCCGCATCGGCATCGAGAGCGCGCGCGATCCGGTCGAGCAGATCCTGGTGGCCGAAGGGCTTCTGCAGGAAATCGAACGCACCGCCTTTCATGGCCTGTACGGCCAACGGTACATCGCCGTGGCCGGTGATGAAGATGACCGGCAGAAAAGCGCCCCGGTTGGTGAGTTCCTGCTGCAGTTCCATGCCGTTCATGTCCGGCATGCGTATATCCAGTACCAGACAGCCGGGACGGTTTGGATCGTACTTGGCGAGGAATTCGCTGGCCGAAGCGAAGGGGACCGGCACATAGCCGACAGAATCAAGCAGGATGCTCAGCGAAGTGCGTACACCTTCGTCGTCATCGACTACAAATACCGTTTTGCCGGGTATGCTTGTCATCAGGTTCGTTGCGCAGTATCGATACGTGGAATTCGTGCCCAGAACCGGGCACCACCTTCGGGCTGGTTGCTGAAGCGCAGTTCGCCCCCATGCTCGACGGCTATGGTACGGCAGACGGCCAGCCCAAGGCCGGTACCGTCGGATTTTGTTGTGAAAAATGGCCGGAACATTTCCCGGGCTGCTTCCTCTGGTACGCCGGCACCGCTGTCGAGGACGGCAAGTTCCACGCTTGCCGCATCGCTTGAAGTCGAGATCGTGACTTGTCGTCGGGCAGCAGGCAAGTCGATCACGGCGTCTACGGCATTCCTGAACAGAAACAGCAGGAGTCCCTGCAATCGGGGGCCGTCGCCATGGATCTGGGGCAGGGAGCTGGAAAGATTTACAATCAGCCGGATGTTATGGTGCTGGGCGAGTGGTTCGATGAGCGGCAGCATTTCCTGCACGAGCGCATTACAGTCAGCTGCTGCACGATGCACCGGGAGAGGGCGAACATTGCCACGGACCCGCTGGATCGCATCGCCGGCCCGCAGGGCCTGGCGGCTGATTTCCTCAACGATCTCGACAGCCTTGCCTACCTGTGTCGGGTCCCGCCGCAGCAGTGTTGCGGCCCCCTCGGCATAGGCGGCGATGGCCGCAAGCGGTTGATTCAGTTCATGGGCAAAACCCGAGGCGAGTTCGCGCAGCAGGCAGCGATAGGTGACAGCCACCACCTGCTCAAGCACGCGGTCCACTTGCGCACTGGCCGGGCGCAGTTGATGATCGTGATTCTCCATGATCGATCGATCCTAAACCGGCCTTGCGCTTTGCTCTCTAAGGGCTTACCCCTATGACTGGCGACAAGGGCATCAATCTCTTGATTGCCTTGCGGGTTGTCGAGCAGGCGCCCGATGCGCTGATCCTGATCGATAACACCGGGCTGATCGTCTATGCCAATAACGCAGTCGCCACCTTGTTCGGTTATGGTCAGGACGAACTGACTGGCTGCAGTATCGAATGCCTCGTGCCGGAGCGCTTCCGTGGCGTCCATGCGCGGTATCGCGAAGGCTTTAATGCCACCCCGGCAGCGCGGGAGATGGGTGCGCGGATGGTTGCGCTGTCTGCTGTGCGGCGGGATGGTAGCGAGTTCCCGGCCGAGATCCGCCTGGCGCCGATCCAGGAGCCCGGGCGGTTGCTGGTGGTCGCTGCAGTCCGTGATATCAGCGAGCGATCGCGGATTACCGAGGAGTTGCGTGCTGCGCGCATCGAGGCTGATGTTGCCAATCGTGCCAAGAGCCGCTTTCTTGCCACAGCCAGCCATGACTTGCGCCAGCCGCTGCAGACCCTGCAGTTGCTCAACGCCGCGCTGAGCCGGCAACAGGTCGATGGTCACGCAATGAATATCATTGAACGGCAGCAGCACGCGCTGCAGTCGATGGCTGATCTGCTTAATACCCTGCTTGATATCAGCAAGCTGGAGTCGGGAACCGTCACGCCGACGCTTGAAGATGTGTCTGTCGGCGACCTGCTGGCGGAAATCAGGCAGCAGGTCGAACAAATCGCCATCGCCCGTGGCCTGGCATTGACGGTGACTGCCGGCAGTGAATTCCTGCGTACTGACCGGGTGCTGCTTCGCCAGCTGGTGCAGAACCTGCTGACCAATGCACTCCAGTACACCCGTGTGGGTGGAGTCAGTATCCGTGCCGCCTGCACCACGACACATTTCACCATCGAGGTGACGGATACCGGCGTAGGTATCGCGCCGGATCAGATCGAACGGATCTTCGACGAGTACTACCGGGTGGAGCAGCCGGGAGCCGGGCGTCGTGGTTCAGGGCTGGGCCTGAATATCGTCCGGCAAATCAGCCATCTGCTCGGCTACAGCGTGGAAGTTGAATCGGAACCCGGCCGGGGGGCGACATTCAGGCTGGCGATACCGCGGGATCGTCTCGTTGAGGCGGGGCTGCGTACCGCAGTCGCACCGCTCGTGGGGTGGGCGGATGCCGGATCAGGGCAGTTGAAGCCCTCGGTACTCATTATCGAAGATGACGATGCGGTGCGCGGGGCACTGGAACTGATACTCAAGCTCGACGGTTACCCGGTGTGGGTGGCGGCGACCGCCGAGGCGGCTGCAACCCTGTTTGCGCGGGAAGGACCGAACATTGATCTGGTCGTTACAGATTTTCATCTCAATGGTCCGGAGAACGGCCTGCAGGTCCTGGACAGTCTCCGGGCTGCGGCGGGACGCGATCTGCCTGCCGTGGTTCTCAGCGGAGACACTTCGCCGATATTGCGCCATGTGGGTGAGCTGTCGCGTGTGCAGCTGCTGCGCAAACCCGTCGAGGCACGGCACCTTGTCCGCACGCTGGAGCAACTGTTCGGCAGTGAAGAGGCCACCGGCTCCGGTCCTTGACCTTGAACCGAGGTTCAGGGTCTAAGGTTGGCTCGTTAACCGTAAAGGGATGTCTGGTCAATGCTCGGTGTCGATGACAGGCTGATTACGCCCGCGACGATCAAGTGGGTAAAGGTAGGACTGGTTGCCGGACTGGCAACGATTCCAACCACCATCCTGCTCTACTACGTGCTTGGGCTGGCGGTGGATGCCGCATGGCAGGGCAGCAATATGCTCCGCCAGTGGTTCTGGTTGCTGGGCGGACTGGTGCTCCTCAAGGCGACCCTGGCCTGGTTGTTCAGAACGGGCCAGTTCCGCGCCTCCAGCGAGGCGAAGATCAACGTGCGCGACCAGATCTACCAGCAGGTCGTGCGACTCGGCCCCGGGTTGCTCGGTAAACGCCGTACGGGCGAGATCGCCAACACGGCGACCGAGGGTGTCGAATACCTCGACTACTACTTCAGCGTTTACTTCGTGCAGATCTGGGTTGCGATCGCGATACCGGTCTTTCTCTGTTCGGCGATCTTCTGGATTGACTGGGTGGTTGGCCTGTGGATGCTGGCCGGTGTACCGCTGACGCCGCTGTTCGTGGGTTCCTCGGCGCGTGGCTTCCGCCGCATCAGTGCGCAGAACGCCGTGGTCAAGAATCGCAACAGTTCGCAGTACCTCGATTCCATCCAGGGCATGAGTACCCTGAAGTCATTCAATCAGGCCGTCCGCCGCGGCAAGGAAATGGAGGCGGGCAACGAGGTGCAACGTCGCACCACGATGAAACTGCTGCTGGTCGCCCAGTCGCAGTTCGTGTTTCTGGAACTGGGTTTTGCGCTGTTCTCCACGGCGGTGGCAATGGGCGTGGCGCTGTATCGATATACCGGCGGTTTCATGACGCCGGGCGAAGTCGTTGCTGTCATTCTCCTGAGTCTTGAGTTCAGTCGTACGCTGTTGCTGATCGGTGAATTCTTCTTCGCCGGTGCACTGGGGCGCGAAGTGGCGGCAAAGATCATCGAGTTCCTCAATGAAAAGGCACCGGTGAGCAGCGACGAGGGCGCACGTTCTGCACCGCCCACCGGCAAGGCAATCCAGATCGAATTGCGTGACGTGACATTTACCTATCCGGGAGCCGAGAGTCCCGCGCTTGAGAACCTGAGCTTTACGCTGGAGCCGAACGAGACCGTGGCGCTGATCGGCCGCAGCGGTTCCGGCAAGACCACCGTCACCAACCTGTTGCTGCGTACGCTGGAGCCGGACTCCGGCACGATCCTGTTTGATGGCGTACCGGAAAAAGAGCTGTCGCTGGAGTGGATCCGCAAGCAGATCGCCCTGGTACCCCAGGATCCGTTTCTGTTCTACGGGACGATTGCCGAGAATCTGCGGGTTGCAAAGGGTGATGCGACCGAGCAGGAACTGATCGCGGCGACGCAGGCGGCCGAGCTCTATGACTTCATCAAGTCCACACCGGATGGATTCAATACCAAGGTCGGTGACCAGGGCGCAGCACTGAGCGGCGGTCAGGCGCAGCGCCTGGCAATCGCCCGGGCCTTCCTCAAGAACGCACCGATCGTGGTACTCGATGAACCGACCTCACAGATCGACGTCGAAACCGAGATGCTGCTGAACCGTGCGCTCGAACGACTGACGAAGAACAAGACGGTGCTGATGATTGCGCACCGCCTCAGCACCATCGAACAGGCTGATCGCATCATCGTTCTTGACGGCGGCCGGCTTGCGGAAAGCGGTACCCGCCAGGAGCTGCTGGCACACGACGGAATCTACGCGAGCAT
>JBIJCV010000142.1:0-5112 GCA_044344525.1 Gammaproteobacteria bacterium
TTCACCAGTGACCCGATGCTGGCATCGATCGCTTCGCGGGCGCGAAAGATCCGCGAACGAACCGTGCCAACCGGACAATCCATGGCCTGTGCAATTTCTTCATAACTCAAACCTTCGATCTCCCGCAATACGATTGCCGTGCGCAGCTCATCGGGCAAACTATCCATCGCCCGTGCGATGGTTTGCCGCAGTTGTTCCTGCATGACGAGCCCCTCCGGTGACTCCTCATCACGCAGGCGGGGATCATTCGCGTAGTAATCAGGATCCTGGCTATCCAGTTCCTGTTCGGGGGGCTTGCGTTGAGCTGCGGCAAGATGGTTCTTTGCCGCGTTGATGGCAATCCGGTACAACCACGTATAGAAGGCGCTGTCGCCACGAAACGAGGGCAAGGCCCGGTATGCCTTGATGAAGGCCTCCTGGGAAACGTCCAGTGCATCGGTCGGGTCACGTACAAAACGCATCACGAGCTTGACGATCTTCTGTTGGTACTTGAGGACCAGCAGGTCAAACGCACCGCGATCACCGCGCTGCGCACGCTGCACAAGAATCTGGTCACCGTCGGTTGCTGCCATGCCCGCTGGTCCTTTACGGAGCGCGTGCACTGGTCAGTTCACCGGTCGAGTAGACCCGGCTGAAAACTGAAAGTTCGCCACGCGTGATCCGTATCCCGAATCTGGAATATAGCGACACTGCAAACGCGTTGCAGCGTCAGACTGATTCTAACTCAAGGCAGCACGATTAATTTCGCCGTATACGCACCAGCAATCGGCGCCAGGTATCGCCACTGAGTTGCACACGCAGGATTATGAGCGAGCTGATACGCCCATCACGATCAGCCAGTTGAAAGCCAATCGCCATAGCGGGAATGATCCACGGCCGACCGATGAGCCGCAGTTCGCGGCCGGCGTGCCCTGCAGAAGTGATCCGGCCTGCGGAGTCCACCGCGATCCCGCGCTCCGGACAGCGACCAGCCAATGCCCACCCACCCTGCAGGCAGGCCATGGCGGCAAGTGGCAGCGCACAGACGGCAGGCAGATTGCTCAGCCAGACCGCAAAGAGTGCAGCCAGCGTCACCGAGACAATGCTGACCGGCAGGCACCAGTGCCGTTCAATCTGAAGACCGAATGAGAAGCCGTTCAACCACATGGCGCAGACGCGGATCTTCCGTGGTCACGCGGCCGGCAAGCAAGTCGACTATATCGGGATCCTGCCAGGAAAGGAGTTGCTCGAAAGCCTGACGGTCGGGCTCCGGCGCAGCCGGAAAATCGTTATCGAGATAGCGCAGCAGCAACATATCGAGCTCACGCATCCCGCGCCGGCACCGCCAGCGCAGCCGGCCCGGGTTCACAGGCGGCGTTCGACCAGCATGCGCTTGATCGAGGCAATCGCCCTGGCCGGATTGAGATCCTTGGGACAGGCGTTGGTGCAGTTCATGATCGTGTGGCAGCGGTACAACCGGAACGGATCTTCCAGATGATCGAGGCGCTCGCCGGTGGCCTCGTCGCGCGTATCCACCAGCCAGCGATAGGCCGCCAGCAATGTCGCCGGACCCAGGTAACGATCGCTGTTCCACCAGTAGCTGGGACAACTGGTCGAGCAGCAGGCGCACAGGATGCAGGCCGATGGACTGTTGATCAGCTCCTGATCCTGCTTGGACTGCAGGCGCTCGCTGTCGGGCGGCGGCGGCGTCTGTGCCTGCAGCCACGGCTTGATCGAAGCGTACTGGGCGTAGAAGTTGCTCAGGTCCGGCACCAGATCCTTGATCACCGGCATGTGCGGCAGCGGGTAGATTTTCACGTCGCCGCGTATATCCTCGATCGCCTGCGTGCACGCCAGCGTGTTCAGCCCGTCGATATTCATCGCGCAGGAACCGCAGATGCCCTCACGGCAGGAGCGGCGGAAAGTCAGCGTGGGATCAACCTCGTTCTTGATCTTGATGAGCGCATCCAGAACCATCGGGCCGCAACGACCGAGGTCTACCGAATAGGTATCCACGCGCGGGTTCTGGCCGGTATCCGGATCATACCGGTACACCTGAAAATCACGTACACGGGTCGCACCTTCGGCAGCCGGATAGGTCTTGCCGGGCGTGACTCTGGAGTTGGCAGGCAGGGTGAACTCGGCCATGATTAATACGTCCGCGCCTTCGGCGCGACTGTCTCCACTTCGTTGGTGAGGGTCTGCAGCTTTACGGGACGATAGTCAAAACGCACCCCGCCCTGCGCATCGATCCAGGCCAGCGTATGTTTCATCCACTGCTGGTCATCGCGATCCGGGAAATCTTCACGTGCATGTGCGCCGCGACTCTCGAGGCGGCTGACGGCGCCGGTGATGGTCACCATCGCCTGGCCAAGCAGGTTGTCGAGTTCAAGCGTCTCCATCAGGTCGGTATTCCAGATCAGGCTGCGGTCGCTGACCCGCACATCGGCAAACGATCGGAAGCACTTCAACAGCGCATCCACACCCTCCTGCAGCGACTTTCCGGTGCGGAACACGGCCGCATGCGACTGCATGATGCGCTGCATTTCCAGGCGGATCTCTGCCGTACCGCGCGCGCCATCGGCATTGCGCAGACGATCGAGCCGCGATACTGCAACTTCCGATGCATCGGCGCGCAAGGCCCGCTGGCGGGCACCCGCTGTCACCGTTTCAGCACAACGCCGGGCGACAGCACGCCCGAAGACCACCAGATCAAGTAGCGAATTCGATCCCAGCCGGTTGGCACCGTGCACCGACACACAGGCCGCTTCGCCGATCGCCATGAGGCCCGGTACCACCGTCTCCGGATTGCCGTCCTTCAGGGTCAGCACTTCGCCGTGTACGTTGGTTGGTACGCCACCCATGTTGTAGTGCACGGTAGGCAGTACTGGAATCGGTTCGCGCGTCACGTCTACACCGGCGAAGATACGCGCGGTTTCGGCAATACCCGGCAGCCGTTCGTTGATGACTTCCGGCCCCAGATGTTCGAGATGCAGGTGGATGTGATCCTTGTCCGGGCCTACGCCACGGCCTTCGCGGATTTCGATGGTCATCGCCCGGCTGACCACGTCGCGTGAGGCCAGATCCTTCGCGTTCGGCGCATAGCGTTCCATGAACCGGTCACCCGCCGAGTTGGTCAGGTAACCGCCCTCACCGCGCACGCCCTCGGTAATCAGGCAACCGGCACCGTAGATGCCCGTCGGGTGAAACTGCACAAACTCCATGTCCTGCAGTGGCAGACCAGCACGCAGCACCATCGCGTTGCCATCACCCGTACAGGTATGTGCCGAGGTACAGGAAAAATAGGCGCGGCCATATCCGCCGGTAGCGAGGATCGTGCGCTGCGCGCGGAAACGATGCAATTTGCCGGTAGCCATTTCCAGCGCAACCACGCCGCGGCACTCACCGTCTTCCATCATCAGGTCGAGCGCAAAGAATTCAATGAAGAATGTCGCCTGATGCTTGAGCGACTGCTGATACAGGGCGTGCAGCATTGCATGGCCGGTGCGGTCCGCAGCGGCACAGGTGCGCTGTGCCGTGCCCTTGCCAAAATGTGTGGTCATGCCGCCGAAGGGCCGCTGGTATATGCGTCCGTCGTCAGTGCGGGAGAACGGCACGCCGTAATGTTCGAGTTCGATGACTGCAGCCGGCGCTTCCTTGCACATGTACTCGATGGCGTTCTGGTCGCCCAGCCAGTCAGAGCCCTTGACGGTATCGTACATGTGCCAGCGCCAGTCATCGTCACCCATGTTGCCAAGCGCCGCGCTGATGCCGCCCTGTGCAGCAACGGTATGACTGCGGGTGGGAAATACCTTGCTCAGACAGGCAGTGGAAAGTCCGGCCTCGGCAAGCCCTACCGCTGCGCGCAGGCCGGCTCCGCCGGCACCGACCACTACCACATCGTAGGTGTGGTCGACGAAAGAATAAGCCTGGCTCATGCGCCGGCCCTCGTGGCAATCAGGAAAATGGAAAAGATGCCGGCCGCAGCCAGCGCGATATGTGCAAGACGCAGCGCTGCCAGTACCACGATGCGCGAACCCGGTGTATGGATATAGTCTTCAGCCACGACCTGCGTTCCAAGTGCCGAGTGATAGACGATGGCAATGACCAGCAACGTGAGCAGGATGGCATGCACGGGTGCCGCGGCCCAGGCACTGACGGAGTAGTAATCGAGGCCGGGCAAGCCGAGCAGCGAGACTGCAAACCAGAGCGTGAGCGGCGCCAATGCCACCGCACTCAGACGCTGCCCCCACCAGTGCTCGGTACCCGAATTTGCAGAGCCCAGCCCCAGCGCACTGCCCAGCGGTGATTTCAGGCTCATGCCGCACCTCCGGTCAGCGCAACGACCCAGAAGGTCAGTGTGAGCAGCAGCGAGACGCCCACCACCACAAGCCCTGATTTGCGTGCCAGGTGCTTGTCAAAGCCGCGATCGATATCCCATGCCAGATGACGAATGCCGTTGCACAGGTGGTAGAAAAACGCAAAGCTCCATCCGAGCAGCAGGAACTGGCCGATGAAGCCGCGGAACAGATCGCTGAGTTGCAGGAAGCTGGCCTGACCTGCAGCCAGTGCAAGCAACCAGCTGACGAGTGCGAAGGCACCGACCGAAAGAGCGACGCCAGTCATCCGGTGCAAAATCGACAGCGTATTGCTGACTGCCCACCGGTACACCTGCAGATGCGGTGACAGCGGCCTGGAAACCTGACTCATCGGACTCTCCACTCAAAAAAAGACCCGCCAGACGCCAATGGCGTTGCGAATCGCAGCACTCAGGCTGATTTCAGAACCGCTGCTGCGGTCAGAAGTCTATACAGCGACCGCCACGCTCCCAGTCACCGTAACGGGTCGGCTCGAGCCCGGCCGGTCCGCCGGTTTCACGGGGCTGGCTGACTTCGAGGTGCCGGGTTTCAGGCAGCGATAGCGAAACATCCGGTCCGGCAGCAACATCGATCTTCGCTGAATGTTCAGTTGCACGGGACTGGTTCACGGACGAATTGTGCCAGAATGACCCCGGCTACTCCAGACCGGATCAGGTCTCAACCCGCTCATACACAAGGCTTTCTGTGTCCGACCGCATTGCACTGAACGAACTGCGCATCCTCAGCATTTCAGGCCCTGAGCGCGCGACCTTCC
>JBIJCV010000099.1:0-6197 GCA_044344525.1 Gammaproteobacteria bacterium
AGCTGCTGCAGGATGCGCTGAACGCCAGCAAGCAGAAAAAGAACGGCGAGGCGCTGGCCAAACTGAAGGAAGCTGATGCGGTCAGCGGCAAGAGCGGTCTGGAACAGCTGAAGATTGCCGAGATGTACGGCTATGTCTACCTGCAGCAGCGCAATTACCCGGCAGCTGCATCAGCCTATGAGCGCACCCTGAACTCTGGTCAGCTGACACCGGCGCAAACCAACGACCGGATCAAGCAGATCGCCCAGCTCAGCTTTCCGAACGACGTGAAGAAGACCATCGAGTACACCACGCGCTGGCTGAAAGCGACCGGAGCCAAGGATCCGGAGATGTACGCGATGCTCGGCCAGGCTTATCAACTCGGTGGCAATGACAACAAGGCGATCAGCGCCACCGAGATCGCAGTGCGCAATGCGCAGGCCACCGGCAAGCGGCCCGAAGAGAACTGGCTGCGCATCCTGCTGAAGTCTTATGGCAACCTCAATGATGCGGCGGAAGTGAACCGGATTACTAACGACCTGGTCACCCTCTACCCGACCAAGGAAAACTGGCATCTGCTGTCCAGTGCACTGCGCAAACAGGCGGCGGGTAATGACCGCGTTGCGCTCAATGTCTACAGACTGATGTCCGTACTGGATCTGATGGAAAAACAGGAACTGTTTACGGAATCCGCCATCGTCTCAATTCAGGCCGGACTGCCCGCCGAAGCGCTGAAGACCATGGAACTTGGCTACGCGCGGAAAGTACTGGGCGGCGCTGATGATTCGCGCAGTCAGCGCATCATGAACGACGCGCGTACGCGCCTGAAGACCCAGCAGCAGAACCTGCCGAAGCTTGAGCAGGCTGCCACCGCCTCGCCTAAAGGCCAGGCGGAAATCCAGCTGGCCGAAGTCCTCATGAGCTATGGACAGACCGACAAGGCCATGGCTGCCGCACAACGCGCGCTCCAGAAAGGCGGGCTGGCTGATACCGATGATGCCTGGATACTGATCGGCCGCGGCAACGTGGCGAAAAAGAATGGGACCGATGCGCGCAAGGCATTCAGCCAGGTCAAGGGCAAGGATCTGGCCTCGATCGCCAAGCTCTGGAATATCTACAGCGCAAAGCTCTGATCTCCCCGCACGAGCGGCCGTAGGAGCGGCTTCAGCCGCGATTCCTTTTTTTCTGACCTTGATCGCGGCTGAAGCCGCTCCTACGGGAGAATAGATCGCGCCTGAAGGCGCTCCTACGGCGGCTCCTACGGGAGCCTGTCCCGCAGGGCATACCAGAGCATGCCGAGCACCAGGCCTGGCCAGCGCAGCAGCGTGCCGCCGGGGAAAGGTGGCGGAGCAAGCCGGGCAAATACATCGAACCGTTCGGCCGAGCCGGCCACTGCTTCTGCAATCAGCTGACCAGCCAGCGTCGCCATGGCCACTCCGTGTCCTGAGTAGCCCTGGGCGAAGTAGATGTCCGCTCCCAGTCGGCCAATATGCGGCATGCGGTTCATGGTGATCGCCAGCCGTCCGCCCCAGGCATACTCGATAGTCGCGTCACTGAGCTGCGGAAATACCCGCAGCAGGTGTCGGCGCACGAAGCTGCCGATATCGGCCGGGAAGTGCCGCGTGTAGTTCTCGCCGCCGCCGAAAATCAGACGTCCGTCGGCCGACAGACGAAAGTAGTTCAGTACAAACAGCGTGTCATGCACCGCAATCGGGTCGCGGATCAGCTCCCGGCAGCGCTGCTCACCGAGCGGGGCCGTCGCCACGATGAAGTTGTTGATCGGCATGATCGTGGCTGCCAGTCGCGGCTCCAGATCATCGAGATAGGCATTGCAGGCCAGCACCATGAAGCGGGCCTGCACCTGGCCATCAGCCGTTCGCACCGTGACCGGCGCACTGCCGGCATAGCCGCTAACGGCAGACTGTTCGAAAATCCTTACGCCTGCGTCACGGCAGGCGCGAGCCAGCCCCAGCGCATAGTTCAGTGGATGCAGGTATGCAGCCTGCGCATCCAGGCTGGCGCCGAAATATATGGGACTGCCGAGCAGTTCGCGCAACCCGGACCGGGATATGCAGCGCTGGTGTGGATAGTCATAGTCACGGGCAAGTTTCTCGGCACGGCGCTTCAGCGCATCCATGTGCGCCGGTTTGGACGCACAGAGCAGCTGCCCGGAGCCGGAATCGCAATCGATCGCATGCCGGCTGATGCGCGCCCGGACCAGGGCCTTTGACTCCTCGGCGAGCTGGAACATTTGCCGGGCCGTAGCGCAGCCGAAACGCGCCTCCAGCGAGGCTTCATCACAACGCTGACCGGTACCAATCTGCCCGCCATTGCGGCCGGACGCGCCCCAGCCAACGCGTTGCGCCTCCAGCACGATGACCGAGTAGCCGCGCTCGGCCAGATGCAGGGCGGCAGACAGGCCGGTATAGCCCGCGCCAACCACGCAGACATCGGCACTGAGAGCGCCGCTCAGTCGCGGGTATTCGACCAGCCCGCGCGCACTCGCGACATACCACGAAGAGGGATCGGGCTCCGCAATCACGTGCCCGCTGCCGTACCCAGCGCCTGCTGCGTCAGGTCCAGTGCACGCCATGCCTTGTCGACGAGTTCGTCGAGCTGCGCCTCGGTCAGGATGAACGGCGGCGCGACGATCATGGTGTCACCCACTGCACGCATCACCAGACCCTGTTCGATACAAAAATCACGGCAACGCTCACCGGCTTTCAGTTCCTTGGGGAAACGCCGGCGCGTGCTCCGGTTGCTGACCAGCTCCAGCGCACCGATCAGGCCGATCGAGCGGGCCTCACCGACCAGCGGATGGGTACCCAGCTTCTGCCAGCGGCTGCTGAATGCCGGAATCAGGCTGGCATTCAGCTGCTCGATGATCCGCTCCTCACGCAACACACGCAGCGTTGCGCGTGCGACCGCACAGGCCACCGGATGACCCGAATAAGTGAAGCCATGAAAGAACTCACCGCCCTGCGCAACCAGCAGTTCGGCGACACGGTCACCGACCATCACGCCGCCCAGCGGCTGATAGCCGCTGGTCACGCCCTTGGCGAAGGACATCAGGTCAGGCCGGATACCGAAGTGCTGACTGCCGAACCAGTGTCCCAACCGGCCAAAACCGGTGATCACCTCATCAGCGACCAGCAGGATCCCGTACTCATCGCAGATACGCTGGATCTCTGGCCAGTAGCTGGCCGGCGGAATGATCGCACCGCCCGCCCCCTGCACCGGCTCGGCGATGAAGGCTGCCACTTTGTCCACACCCACCCTTTCGATGGTGGCGGCAAGCTGTGCTGCCACATGCCGGCCGAACTCGTCCGGATCTGCAATGTCATGCTGACCGAACCAGTAGGGCTCTTCGATATGCAGTATCCCCGGGATCGGCAAGCCGGCCTGTGCGTGCATCCACGGCATGCCGCACAGGCTCGCCGCACCGACCGTACTGCCGTGATACGCGTTGCGCCGGGCGATGATCACCTGCTTGTCCGGCTTGCCGAGCAGCGACCAGTAGTAACGCACCAGCCGGATAACGGTGTCGTTGGCTTCCGAGCCGGAGTTGGTGAAGAACACGCGGTTGAAGCCAGGCGGCGCGATTGCACAGAGATCAGCCGCCAGCTCGATCGCCGGCGGATGAGTGCATTGGAAGAAACTGTTGTAGTACGGCAGGGTTTCCAGCTGGTGCGTGGCGGCGGCAACCAGCTCCTGCCGGCCATAACCGAGATTCACACACCAGAGGCCGGACATGGCATCCAGCAGCCGGTGTCCAGTGGCATCCCACAGGTAGGCCCCTGCGGCCCGGGTGATGACCCGCGTACCGCGCTGCGCAAGTTCGCGGTGATCGGTGAACGGATGCAGGAAGTGCTCGCGGTCCAGCTGCTGCCAGCGCTGGAGATCGGCAGCGTTCATACGTTCAGCAGCAGGTATTCGCGTTCCCATGGACTGATTACCTCAAAGAAAGCCTGGTACTCCTGGCGTTTCATGGCGGTATATATCTTGATGAAGCGGTCACCAAGCAGCAGCCGCAGGCGCTCGCTGTTTTCGAGACGCCGCAGTGCATCGGACAGACTGCCGGGCAAGGCAAACGGCCGCTGGTACGCGCTCCCTTTTTCAGGTGCATCCGGCTGCAGACGCTCCTCAAGGCCGAGCAGTCCGCAAGCCAGCGAGGCGGCAATCGCGAGGTAGGGATTCACGTCGGAGCCGGCCAGACGGTTTTCGACACGCCGGTTATCGGGATCTGAATGCGGCACACGCAGGCCGACCGTGCGATTGTCGTAGCCCCACTGCAGATTGATGGGCGCCGAAAGATGGCGCGTGAATCGCCGGTAGGAATTGACGTAAGGCGCGCAGAACAACGTGGCGTCAGGCCCGTACTTCTGCATGCCGGCGATGAACTGCCGGAACAGATCGCTCTCGGAACCATCCGGGTTGGAAAATGCATTGCTGCCATCACTGGCACGCCGCAGGCTGATGTGCCAGTGCATCGAACTGCCGGGCTCGTGCTCCATGGGTTTGGCCATGAACGTGGCATAAATCTCATGACGCATCGCGGTCTCACGCACGGTCCGCTTGAACAGGAACATCTGGTCGGAAAGCTCGATCGGGTCACCATGCTGAAAGTTGATCTCGAGCTGCGCGGTACCTGTCTCATGGGCGAGATTGTCCACATGCAGGCGCTGTACTTCGCAGTAGTCGTAGATGTCCTGGATGAACGGCTCGAATTCATCCACCGCATCCATGCTGTAGGGCTGGCGCACGGTCTCCTTGCGCCCGGAGCGGCCGACCGGTGGTTCCAGCGGATAGTCGGGGTCGGTGTTGCGCTTGACCAGATAGAACTCGATTTCCGGAGCCACGACCGGCACCAGCCCCTGCGCATGAAACATCGCAACGATGCGCCGGAGCACCTGGCGCGGCGCGATGTCGATCGGCTCCTTTGCCTGGGTATAGCAGTCGTGAATGACGCAGCAGGTTGGCTCCTCTCCCCAGGGCACCAGACGCAGCGTGGCCAGATCCGGCTTGGTGATCATGTCGCGGTCCACCGGATCCACCACATTTTCTTCCAGGTAGTCGTCGATGTATTCGCCAGTCACCGACTGGATGAACACCGATTCCGGAAGGCGCATCCCGCCCTGCTCGGTGAACTTCCGGGCCGGCATGTACTTGCCGCGCGCCACACCGGCCATATCCGGCACCACCGCCTCGACCTCGTCGATCTTGTGGTCGACCAGCCACTGCCGCAGTTGTTCTTCATTCATGCTTTCGCCGTTGCCTGTACTCATGACCGATAACTCCGGCAGGCGTCACCAAACGCCTGAAAAATTGCCATCGACACTTCACTCTCCTGCACGCGCCACTCAGGGTGCCACTGCACGCCCAGCGTAAAGCCCGGCGCATCAGCCACGACGATGGCCTCGATCAGGCCATCCGGCGCAACCGCATCAACCACCAGTCCTTCACCGAGCCGGTCTATCCCCTGTGTGTGCAGGGAATTGACCTGCGCCGACTCACGTGCGGTGATCCGCGCCAGCACACCCCCAGCGCTAAACCGAACCTCGTGGGTGGGTGCATACTGGACCTCTACCGTTTCGCCCTTGTCCTCGCGGTGCTTGCCAGCGCCGGGCAGCTTGTGCAGTTCCTGATGCAGGCTGCCGCCAAAGGCCACGTTCAGCTCCTGAAAACCACGGCAGATGGCCAGCAGGGGCAGCCCGGCCCGGATTGCAGCCGGAATCAGTGCGAAGGCAAGCACGTCGCGTTCCGCATCATGCATCGTCCCCTCAAGACTCGCCGCACCGCGATAGTGATGCGGCTCGACATTGGACGGCGAACCGGTCAGCAGCAGGCCGTCGAGCGCATCCAGAATGCCCGGCGAGTCGAAGCCCTCTCCGAGGCAGGGTATACCCAGCGGCAGTCCACCGGCACCGATGACGACGGCACGCAGATATTTCTCCCCCTGCACCTGGAACGCATGGTATCCGAGGGTGCGGCGGTCAGAAATCACGCCAATGATGGCTTGGGTGTGGCGCATGCCAGAGCTACGGTGCCAGAGCCGGCGACTGGCCGCCAGAGGCTGCCAGCCGATTGGCCCACAGAAACGGGTTTACCGGCTATGCGGTTGACTGGGGCCGCCAGCCCGGCCAGAGTGCCGGATTGAGCAAGGAAAGCGCGGGGCATTGGGCCAACCGTGCAAGCATCGAGAAAGGATTCCGCATTGA
>JBIJCV010000143.1:0-5109 GCA_044344525.1 Gammaproteobacteria bacterium
CACCACTTCGGCACCGTTGAAGGCCAGTGCGCGCACGGCTTCCGGATACTCGCCGTCGCTGCAGCAGATGGTGCCGATATTGCCGATGTCGTCGGTCTTCAGCACCGGATAGAAAGCCTCGATGCCGTCACCGTACAACTCGACCCAGCGGTCATAGACATCGTGCGGCACGCAGGAACGCTCACGGCACCAGACGTGATTCTTGGCGGCCTTGTGCACCACCTTGCCATTCGGGCCGATGATGAACAGCGTATTGAAGTAGCGGTCGGCCATGACTTCCGGCCAGCGCGCCTTGCACTGGCCGATGATGTAGGTGTTGTAGAGCTTCGCCAGCCGGCCCAGATACTCCGTCTCTACTCCGGGAACATCGATGAACAGGTCGCGGGCCGCCAGCACATGCGGCAGGTCAAAGATCTCGTCGGTAAAACCGGTCAGTGCCCCCTCGGCAAGAGCGATGATCTTCACCGGCATGTTGATGTTGACCATCGAGACGGCTGCGTGGATCACCTCCTCGATGTTTTCGAGGTTGTGCCGGATCTGTTTTCGTTCGGAGATGCCGTAGATGACAGTCGACAGGCCAACGGCGAGGTATGGCGCAACAGACTTGGATGCTTTGGGTTCAGACACTGGAAACAGCCTCATCGCTGCATCAGAACGGCCCGACTATAGGCCATCAAGCTGGCTTGATGAGATCAATCTTAGCGCTGCGCCACACGATAAACAGGAACATCAACGTACTGAACAGGCAAAGCAGCGCCGCCATCGGCATGATCCGGCTGTAATCTCCACCCTCGCCGATCAATGTGGCGGCGAGCGCCGGCCCGAGGGCAGCGCCGAGTCCCTGTGCTGCGGTCATGGTGACCAGAAACCGGCCCTGGATATCGAGCTTGGCGATGGCGCCCATCTGGTAAGACACCGCGACGATGAACAGCGCCTGAAACAGCCCCGCGCTGACAAAGAAAGCCGTGGCGCCGAAGTCACCGAGTACGGCGTACAGCGCGGCCGACTGACCGATGAACACCACGAGCAGCGGCAGATAACGCCCGTATCTGTCGCTGGCCCATGCAGCGGCCAGCGCACCAGCGATGGCCATCACCTGGGAAATACCCAAGGCCAGCGCAACCGTCTGCGCTGGCAGTCCGCCCGCCTGACCGATGCGCTCTACAAATGCCCAGAAGCCGAACACGTTGACGAAAAACAGCACGCTGGCTGCCAGGCCCAGCCAGATCAGGCCGGTATGGCCGGTCGGCAGCACGGGATCTTCAGCGGCTGCACGGATGCGGCCCGCAGCGGGAAAGCGCGACACGGTCAGCATCATCAGCAGCGATGCGGCGGCCAGCAGGTAAAACAGGGCACTGACGTTCCAGGTCTGTACCAGCCAGGGCGCTGCCAGAAACGCGCCCAGCATCATCACGCCCTGCACGGCCTGGGCCAGGCCAAAGGCGCGGTCCGGCTCACGTTGATCGCCAAGCGCCGCAACCGTCACGGCGAGTACGCTGCCGCCTGCAAGCCCGGTCAGGCAACGCAGCACCAGCAACGCCATATAGCCATCGACATTCGCACTGAGGATGTTCAGCACTGCGTAGGCCAGAAAGGCGATCACCAGCGCCTTTACCCAAGAGACGCGGCGAATCCACGCGGCCGCGAGAATCGAGGCAAACATCAGCCCCAGGCCTTCCAGCGCAGCGATGTTGCCCGCCTGCTGCTCACTGAACTGATAACTGTCGATCAGGCCACCGACGATCATCGGCATCAGGATGATGGCAGCGGGACCGACCGGATACAGAAAACAGGCCAGCAGCATGCCGGGGGCGCGTGCATCAGTACGGGAACTCGCGGGCATGCTGTGATCCTATTGCGCGGTCAGACCGCCATCCACCACAAACTCGGCACCGGTAATGAAACGCGCCGCATCGGAAGCAAGGAACAGCGCCATCGCCGCGATATCCTCCGGCTGGCCGATTTCCGGCAGCACCTGCATGTCCATATAGAACTGCATTGCTGCTTCGCTACTGGCCACCGCGCCCTTGCGGTGCATATCCTCGAGCTCCTGGCGAAACATCGGCGTATCGGTATTGCCCGGATGGATCGAGTTGACCCGAATGCCGTAACCGGCCCGACCGCACTCCACGGCCACGCTTTTGCTGAACAGGCGCACACCGCCCTTGGCCGAACAATAGGACGTCAGACCTTCCGCACCGATCAGGCCGCCCACTGAAGACATGTTGATGATCGAGCCCCCGCGTCCGCTACGGCCGCCAGGGCGCATGACCTCGACCGCAGTTCGGGTGCCCAGAAAAACACTGTCCAGATTCACGGCGTGCACGCGACGCCATTCATCCAGAGAGGTTTCCAGCAGGCTGTGCACCACCGCGATCCCGGCGTTATTGATCAGCACGTCCAGGCCACCGTAGCGGTCTACAACTTTATCGACCGTCTGACGCCACTGCGCTTCGCTGGTGACATCGAGTGCCATGAAAGTGGCGTTACCCCCTTCTTTGACGATAGCGGCAGCGACCGCGCGGCCTTCATGCTCGTCGATATCGGTAACGATCACGCTGGCGCCATGCCCGGCCAGTGTCGTGGCACAGGCCGCACCTATACCCTTCGCCGCACCTGTTACCAGCGCGACCTTGCCCCTGACGTGAATGAGTGGCTCCACAGCGTCCCCGTACTCAGCTCTGATTCAGCAGAAAGATGATGCTATCCGCCTTGCCTTTGCGGCCCTGCATGGCCTTGTGATTCGTGATCCAGTCCGGGGGCACCAGTTCCGGGAAGTTACCGAGGCCGAGCACGATGTCCTTCTTGCCGTCACCATTCAGGTCGGCGGCTTCGATCGAACACCACACACCGAAGAACTCGCGGCCGATGGACTGTGGCTCGAAACGGAGCCCGCCCTTGTTTTCCAGATACACGAAGGTTTCCGGTTCATCCTGGTTCCACTGTGGAAACAGCGAGATGGCGGCAATATCCGCATCGCCATCGCCGTCGAAGTCCTCCACGACCGAACGGATCGCACCGTGCATGCGGTAGTAGTAGCTCTTGGTGAAAGTCAGGTCGCCGTTGTTCCTGAAAATCCGGATGCCGTGCTGCGGACGCGGCGCCGGGACAATGTTCATGACGTGATTGCCGGCCACGTTATCGCCGTTCAGCACCACCAGATCCATGTTGCCATCGCCATCGAAGTCGGCGGCCTTCAGGCTGTTGCCGCCATATGAGGGCGTGTTGCGGTCGAGCACGTGGCGGGTAAAGGTTTCATCGCCGTTATTGATGAATAGCAGTAGCTCCTGCCGTCCCTGGGCGACCAACGCGGCGATATCCGGCCGCCCGTCCTTGTTGAAATCGGCGATAGTGTTGCCGATCAGGCCGGCGGTCTTGTCCAGCACGGTTTCGCGCAGCGCACCCGCCAGCGCTCCGGGTGGAATCTCGGCGGGAGCGTCCGGCCAGAGTTTTTTGTACTCCGGTGTCTGGTAGAAAATCGCCAGCACACTTTGCGCACCATCCGCATAACCGTCACCGAAGGCATTGGCAACAATATCGGCCAGACCATCGCCATTCATGTCGAGGGTATGGTGCTCGACCAGCCGCTGCTGGCCGTTGATCAACATGCGCGCCCGCGATTGCTTGCCGGAGAATTCCCAGTCAGTGATACGCCCAAGACCGGCCTTCGTCATCGGGAAGCGTCCGTGGGTGACGAGCCGCAGGCCGGTTTCGGTCAGCTTCATGTCGATCGGATCGCTGGCCACCCGCGTCTCGGCGATGCGCTTGCCATTGGCCAGACTCAATACGACGACGTCATCCCATTTTTCGAAACCTTCACGCCGCTCGCCGCCTGCAACCCAGTCGTCGATCACCGTGCGTCCGACGTACAGGCGCCGGCGCTGCGCATCGACCAGTGTGGACAGGATCAGGGCATCCGGCTCCAGCTCAAGTTGCGGTTTTACCGGCTTGAACACTTTGGTGAGCGGCGCTTTCGGCGCCTGCATTTCCATTGCTTTCCACGGCTTTGCGTTGCTGACGAAGTATTCACGCATGCGCAGAAGCTCGGCCTTGCTCATCTCGGGCGCCGCGGGAATGTGTTCCTTGAACGGATAGAAATCGCGGAAGTAGCCGTTTTTGTCGTAGAGGAAATAGCGCTTCGTATAGTCCTGCACCGGCTCCATTTCCGGCGGAAAAGGCTCTACGCGCATGTCCTCAAACTCGTCGCCCTTCATGCCCACATAGTTGCCCATGTAGTGCAGCGCATACGGCCAGTATTCTTTAGCCAGATCAGCGGGGTCCGGTGCCAGATGACAGCGCACACAATGGCGGTCAACCAGTTGCTTGCCGCTCAGCTCGGCAACCGGTTCCCCAGCCGCTGCACTCTTGCTTGTGTCCTGATTCGCGCCTGGTGCCGGCCGGTCGCAGCCGCCGAGCAGACTGCCGGCAAGCAAGACGACGGTGAGGAACGGCAGTTTCAGGATCGGATTCTGCAAATCCGGACGCATGAGCTGAATCTCCTGCACAACGGGGTCATCGGGGACAAGTATAGGCCGGGTTTTTCCCCTCGGGTCAGAACTCGCCGCGCAGCTCGACGCGCAGGCGCCGGTCCTGGGCCGCGAAGCCGACGAACTGCTCGTAATCCTTGTCGAACAGGTTGTCGATACCCAGCGATACGCGCAGTACACCGAAACGCAGCGAGCCGGCAGCATTCACCACCGTGAATGAAGGCATGCGGATATCGCCCGTCGGGTTGGAGCGATCCAGGAAGTGGCCACTGTGGCTGACACCGATGAAAGCCGTGTGTCCGCCCTCGAAGTCGTGGCCAAGGTTGGCGGCAGCCGTGCGCTCGGGGCGGTTACGCAGGGGCTGCAGGCCGTCACGTTCATCGATGTCCAGCAGTGAGGCATTGGCCTGCACCTGCCAGTGCCGGTCGATCCGCAGCCTGAGCTCCGGCTCGATGCCTTGCACGACAATCGTGCCGCGATTGATGTTGGTGAAGGTATCGCTGTCGAAATCGACCAGGTCTTCATAGCGCGTCTTGAACACGCTCAGCTGGAACACCGACCCGGCGGTGTCGATGCGTCGCGCCACGGTCAGATCCACGTTCTTGCTGTGCTCGGGGGTGAG
>JBIJCV010000225.1:0-3886 GCA_044344525.1 Gammaproteobacteria bacterium
AGAATGGGCCCACGGATCCACTCCAGTCCGACGAAAGCCACAAGGTTGCTTGGGGTCAATCATCCTCAAAATAGTAAACACCAAAACCGCAGCTTTTTCGTGGGGTGTATGTCGATGTCGCAGACTGAGCCATATCCACTCGCTCTCTCTCCCCAATCCATGTATCCAACTGCAACAATAATTCTTCGGCTTTCTGCTCTGAAAGCACCCTGAAGTCTCGCATAGACGACTCCGATATCCTTGTAGTCCAAGCGTATCGCTCCAAACGGCCATTTTCCGTTTGCGGACCCTCTCGCAAAATGACGTCAGCATTATGCGCCAGTGTGTTGGTAATATTCTTCAGTGAAAAAACCATTGTCCTTACAAACTCAACATCAACCTCACTTGGCGTGTACTGACGACGAATAGCGTGAATGATTTCATCACTGGACTCACTGGTCGCGCCACAACGCTTAAGCTCAAATCGAGCCAAGGTGGGCGGGATATCTGCAGCATACTTGGAGACTAAACTTGCAAACGAATACTCGCCATCAGCAAATGCAAGGGGACGAGGACGACCGTCTGTAGAGTAATCTGGGTCGCTATGCCAGAAATGCAGAATCTGTGTGAGGGGATTCAATTCTGATGCCCAGAAGTCAGCTTCTACCTGCACCAGGTCGCTTCCACGCAATCTTGCCGTTTCCTTGCGACTAATGCCGGTCACTGCTGCGATTCGAGAAAGACTGCATGACCGTCCACGGACGCCATACTCATCACTTGCAACAGAAACAAATGCTGCCTTACAAATATCTGAGAACTCTTTATACCCAATGCCAGACCTCAACAGGAAACGTGCCAATGGGCGTAAAAAGCTTCCCAAACCGACCAGTACTGCGCGTTGGAGGCTAGGATTCCAAGCATCATCACTGCTATTTGACATAGCACCCCACCGCTCTAGAGACATAGACAGCACAACACCATTGACACATCATCAATTCTAATGAAGCCGGTATGGCGTTCGAATAGCTCTACCACCGCCCTCTTTAAAATACTCACAACTGCCAAGCCCAGCATCCACCAACCATGGACCCCATATTCAGCCTGATCATCCGCACAGGACTCGGCCTCCTGTTCGCGACGGCTGCGTTTTCCAAGCTGAGGAACCGACGGGATTTCTACGCTGCCGTACTCGCTTATCAACTCATGCCACCACGTTGGGCGATAAACCTGGCAGGGATTCTGCCATGGATCGAAGTGGCTATAGCCATCGGACTGGTACTTGAGGTCACTTTAGCGCGAATTTCGGCAGCGGGAATTTTGCTGGCCTATGCGCTGGCCATGACCGTGAATATCCGTCGCGGGCGACGGGACATTGATTGTGGCTGCGGCGGCGACCCACAACCACTGAGTGTCTGGTTGGTGATACGCAATCTCATCATGGCCGGAGCCGCGTTGGCACCGTCGTTCTGGCCTGCGGGCGACCGCCCTTTGAAGTCAGTCGATGCGCTGATTATTATTGGAACGCTCAGCGCTCTGATGCTGCTGTACACCACCGGTCACCGATTGCTGGCCAATTTCCTCAATTCAGACCACAAGTAGCGACCGATAACAGCCTCTGGCGAAAGAAATTGGTGGGCCGTGATGGACTCGAACCATCGACCAACGGATTAAAAGTCCGATGCTCTACCACCTGAGCTAACGGCCCATATCGGGTTATCGCGCGCCGCAAGGCCTGTGGACGCGCGGCATTCTATGCCGACGGGTCCGAATCAGGCAAACGATAGCGGGTCGGATCCGGAATTTCCGCTGCCGCAAAACCAGCCGCGCGAAGGCGGCAGGCATCGCAGCGCCCACAGGCTGCACCCTCTTCGGTGGCCTGATAGCAGGACACGGTCATGGCAAAGTCGACGCCGAGACGAATGCCCTCACCGACAATCGCCGCCTTGCTCATCTCCAGCAGCGGTGCATGTATCTCGATGGACTGGCCCTCCACACCACGGCGTGTCGCGAGATCCGCCAGTGTCTGGAATGCTTGCAGATACTCCGGGCGGCAATCCGGATAGCCGGAGTAATCGACGGCATTGACGCCTGTATAGATACGATCCGCATCCAGCACCTCAGCCCAGCCGAGCGCAAAGGCCAGAAATACCGTATTCCGCGCAGGAACATAGGTGACTGGAATCCCCTTCCCCGGAGCATCTGGCACCGCAATCCGGCTGTCGGTCAGAGCCGACCCCCCGATTTCGCCAAGCCCAATGGTCAGGACGCGGTGCTCAACCGCACCAAGACTTGCGGCCACCTTTGCGGCCGCATGCAACTCGGCTCGATGTCGCTGACCATAGTCAAAACTCAGCGCATGACAAATAAAACCATCATGGCGAGCAATCGCAAGGCAGACTGCGGAGTCCATTCCACCAGAAAGCAGCACCACGGCACGTTTGCTTTGCCCTGCCATGCTCAGTGTCCCGGCGCATCGCCCCAGAGATACTTGTGCAGCTGCAGCTGAAAGCGCACCGGCAATTGATCAGCAAGCACCCACTCCGCCAACTCCCTGGCAGGGAGCTGCCCCCATGATGGTGAAAACAGCACTTCGCACCGCTGGTCGAGCTGACGTTCAGCCAGCACTTTCCTTGACCAGTCGTAATCGGTCCGACTACAGATCACGAATTTCACCTGGTCGTCCGGCTTCAGATGGGCAAGATTTTCCCAGAGGTTTCTGTCGCTTTCTGCCGAATCCGGCGTCTTGATATCCAGCACTACGGTAACGCGTGAATCAACTGCTTCGATGTCGAGCGCCCCGCTCGTCTCGAGTGAGACCGCATAGCCTGCGTCACACAATGCAGCCAGCAGTTCAAGACACGCAGGTTGGGCGAGCGGCTCGCCACCGGTTACACAGACGTGGCGAACGCGGAATGGCTGCACACGTTCGAGCACATCCTGGATACTCAGGCGAGAACCGCCCTGGAACGCATAACTGGTGTCGCAGTAAACACAACGAAGCGGGCAACCGGTAAGACGCACGAATGCGGTGGGATACCCGGCGGGTCGGGACTCGCCCTGCAGGGAATGGAAAATCTCGGTGATACGCAGGGCTGACACGACCTGTCTCCGCAGATGGACGGGGCACCAGGCCGCGTACCGGCTAGATGCCCTCGCCGCGCATGCTCTCAAGCCGCTGACCGGCAAGTCGGGCTGCTGTGGTCTCCGGATAGCTGGTAACCACCGCCTGCAGAGACTTTCTGGCCGCCGAGTAGCGCTTCAGCTCATAGTTGCAATAACCGATCTTGAGCAGCGCATCCGGAATCTTCCGCGACTTGGGGTACTTGTCCACCACGATGGTGAATTCTGCCAGGGCCTTTTCGTAACGCTGGCGGACGTAATCAGTTTCTGCAAGCCAGTATTGCGCATTGTCGAGCAGCGAACTCTCGGGAAAAGCCACCATGAACTGGCGCAAGGCCGCGTTGGCTTCCTTATGGCGGCCCTGCTTCAGCAACTCGAAAGCCGCCTGGTAATTGGCGCGGTCACTGCCACCTGGAACGGGCAGCTGACCCGATTTCAGCTCCTTGCCGTCAAGTACACTCGTGCCTTCAGTCTGTGCGCCACTGCGTTCGGTAGCCGATTTCTCGATGCCCTGCAGACGCTGGTCGACATCCTGGTACTGCTGCTTCTGGGCGGCACTCGCCTGCTCGAGCTGGAACTGCAGTGTTTCAACCTGCCCGCGCAAGGCCTGGCTGTCAGCCTGCAACTGTTCAATCTGCTTGAGGATATTTACCAGACCCTCACTATCGATCACCCGTTCAACCCTGATCAACCGGGAATCGAGCTCTGACAGCTTTATGAAGGTCGGATCCTCCTCCCGCGGAACCAGCGTACACCCCGCCACGATGGTCGCAACCAGAACGGCTGC
>JBIJCV010000100.1:0-6139 GCA_044344525.1 Gammaproteobacteria bacterium
GAGTATGCGGCCGAAAATGCCAATACCTTTCTGCCGCGCCAGTTCGACAATCCGGACAACGTCGAAGCGCATGAAGTCATGACGGGCCCGGAAATCGAGGCCCAGCTGGCCCGGTTCGGTGTCGCAGCCGATGCCTTCGTGGCTGGCGTCGGCACCGGCGGCACCGTGATGGGCGTTGGGCGGCATCTGCGTCGCGGCGGCCGCAAGGTACGCGTCCATCCGCTGGAACCCGCCAATTCACCGACGATGAGCACCGGCAAGAAGGTTGGCTCGCATCGCATTCAGGGCATCAGCGACGAGTTCATCCCGTCCATCGTCAAGCTCGCAGAACTGGACAGCGTTGTCGACGTCTGGGATGGCGATGCGATCCTGATGGCGCAGGCACTTGCACACCGGCTCGGTCTCGGTCTCGGCATTTCATCCGGCGCCAATATCATCGGCGCGATGAAACTGGTGGAAGAAATTGGTCCCGATGCAGTGGTCGTCACCGTGCTGTGTGACTGCAACAAGAAATACCTGTCTACGGCGCTCGCCAATGTCGAGCCACCGCAGGAAGGCTACATCACGCCACAGGTGCGACTGCAGTCCTTTGCGAGCCTGCGCTGAGCACCTTTACATCCGCAGGCGGGCGCTGGATACAGCCATCGCGGATGCGGATTACGCGGTCGGCCTCCAGGGCAAAGTGATCATCATGAGTCACCATGACAAAAGCAGTACCTGAGTCCCGACTCAGGCGTTTCATGAGATCGAATACCATTCGCCCGCTCTTGCTGTCGAGATTTCCTGTTGGCTCATCGGCGAATACCACGGCGGGATTGTTGGCCAGCGAGCGGACGACAGCCACACGCTGCTGCTGACCACCAGACAACTGCGCCGGCCGCACCTTCAGCTTGTCATCCAAGCCTACAGCCGTGAGCAGTTCCCGCATTCGGGGTTCCTGGGCCCGCTCAAACTCCCGGCCACGCATCCGGCAGGGCATCAATGCGTTTTCAAGCACGTTGAACTCGGGCAACAGGTAGTGAAACTGGAAGATGAAACCCAGACGATCACGCCGGACCCCGGCACGGTCAAGCTCGTCAAAGCGGGTAACGTCGCGGGATTCCACGCGGATCGTACCCGCTGTAGGACGATCCAGAAGCCCCATCAGATTGAGCAGCGTGGTCTTGCCTGAACCGCTGCCACCAACGATCGCAACGAACTCGCCGGGCATGATCGAACACGAGACATCAAACAGCACAGGCGTTTCAACTGCGCCCATGTAGTAGGTTTTTCCAACCTGATCCAGTTCAACGACCGGTGAGGTACTCATTCAGTTGCCCCTGATAACCTGCATCGGATCCACCTGCCCGGCGCGACGGGCCGGGAAGAACGAGGCGATGCCGCCAGTCACCAGCGCGACCAGGGAAGCACCGACGAGCACCGCTGGCTCAATCTCGATCAGGAACGGTGCATCCACACGACCATCCGGACCGACACTGCGTATGCCGGCCAGCAACTCCAGCAGACCAACGCCCAGCGGCACACCGACCAGGCAGCCGACCAGTGCCAGCAACAGGCCTTCGATGACAAAAATCCGCTGGATATCAGCCGGTGTGGCACCCATGGCCTTGAGGATACCGATCTCGCGGTACTTGCTGGTGACCACCATGACCAGAATGCTGGCGATACCGAAACCCGAAGCAATCGTCGACATCACCAGAATCAGGTTACGCGTCTGGCTCTGCGCATCCAGGGTACGGAAGAGATTCGGGTTATCAACTACCCAGGAACGCACCTTGAAAGGCAGGCCGGGCGCCATACCCTGCGCGATCTGTTCCGCTGCATACAGATCAACAAGCTTGATGCCAAATGAGCTGATCGAACCGGAAAAACCCAGCAGTGACTGCCCGTCGCGCAAGCTGACAAACACCAGTCCATCGTCGATCTGGCCAAAGCCGGTGTTGTGGATACCAGCAACCGTGAAGTTGAGCGCGACGCCTTCCGGACCGGTCAGGCGCACCTTGTCACGCAACTTGAGGCCAAAATCGGCGGCAAGTTTGCGTCCCAGGACCACATCGCCGGAATTCATGGCAAGGAAGCGGCCTTCAATCAGGTTCTTCTCGATCTCGACGATACCGTTATGCCGCGCCGGCAGCACACCGAGGATACGCACTGACTGGCGACGGGAACCGCGGTTCATGAATACCTGCCCGGAAACCAGCGGGGAAACAGCCGTGATAGCCGGATCGGCGTGATCCAGATAAGGCATCCATAGCTGCCAGTCCTCGATACGCTCGAGCCCTCGCGGCAGATTGACCACCTCGCCGACGTAAAGGGTGCCTGGTTGCTCGCCCGACGCTGGCAGTTGCCAGGCACCCAGCGGGGTTCGCTCGGGCGGCTCCACAGTGATATGCGGCAGGGCACCGGTAGTGTTCTGCACGATACGGTTCTGCGTACCGCTGATGATCGTCCACAGATAAATGATGAGTAATACGCTGATCGCAACCACGCCGATGGTCAGCAGCGACTGACTGATGCTGTAACGCAGGTGGCGGAAGGCCACAGAGCACATGAAGTAGGTCAACATCAGCGACGCGCCACAGCGGCATCAGCCACCACGACCGGGCGAATGACCTGACCCGGCGCGAAGCCGAACTGCGAGCGAAGTACCCGGACATTTTCCGGCAGATCCAGCACCGCCACCCAATCGGGATTACGGCCAATGACGCGCACAGCTTTCCGCTCGATCAGGCCATCGGCATTCGCCACCAGCACAAACGGCGGGCTGGCCTGCAACGCAACGGCACTGACCGGCAAGGCCAGCGACTGGTCCGCGCGCCGCACTTCGATACTGACATCCACCGTCATGTTCGGCAGCACAAAGTCAGGCAACGCCTGCGGGGTGATCTTCAGGCGCACGATGCCGCGCTCGCTGTCGATAAACGGGCCGATCTGGGTGAGCGTGCCGAAAAATGGCTGCTCGGGAAATGCCGGTACAAAGATGGTCACCGGCTGACCGGCTTTCAGCTTGCCCAGATTGTTCTCGTCTGTTTCCACTTCGATCTCGGTAGCGGCCATCTCCGAGATACGGAACCAGCCCTGCGCCGGGGAGACCGGTGTGCCTGGTTCAACGAGCCGGTCGGTGATCACACCAGCAAATGGTGCGCGCACCTCGCGACGATCAAAATCAGGACGGACACGATCGACCTCGGCGGCGGCTTCACGCAAACCGGCACGTGCAGCGTCGGTGCGTGCCGACTGCACACGCACATCGGCGGCCGCACGCTCGACTTCGGCAACAGAAACCTGCTTCTGTGCGGCCAGGGGCTGCAAGCGTTCAAGATCCTGCCGATACTTGCCAAGCGCAGCTTCCTCGGCACGCAAATTCTTCTGGGCCACATCCAGTGCAGCGCGCGACGCCGCCAGACGCGCTGCCGTCTCGCCAGCCGTCAACCGGCCAAGCAGGTCGCCCTTGCGCACCAGCGCCCCTTCATCGACCGCCAGACTTTCGACGATACCAGCTGACTCGGCACCGACCTGGGTTTCGCGTATGGCCTGCAGCCGACCGGTTGCAACCACCACCTCTACAACGTCGCGCCGGACCGGAACCATGACATCAGCCGGATCAGGACGGCGAAGCAGCCACACGCCGGCAATAACCAGCACTGCGACAATTGCCAGCTGGAGAATCTTTCGTCTGGACATGTTCATTCGTTCCTCACGGAATCGCGGCCAGCCGCGCCTGCAGTTCGGCAAGCCGGCCGAGATATGCCTGCAGATCAGCTATGGGAGTGACGCCGGCAGGAATTTCCTGCTCGGTCAGCATGGTCGCCGCCTGGCCAGCCACCCAGATTTCAATGGAACCGGCGACATGCGCACGGAGATGGGCGAGCTGCGCCAGTGCATCGATGACGTCCGGTTGCACCACGAGACTCAATGCAACCACAGCGACCGGGTGGTTCGCGCAGAAACGCGCGATCTCGGCGGCGGGCAGATCCGGTCCAAGGTAAATGCAGCGAAAGCCGCGACTGGCAGCGAGCACGGCAGCCATCAGCCCGCCCATCTCGTGCCGTTCGCCGGTCAGCGTGGTGAACAGAATGGCCAGCCCGCGGGCATTCAGCAGGTAGCGATCCAGAGCGTGGGACAGCTGCCGCCTGACCACCCCGGAAATCATGTGCTCCTGGGCAACCGACAGCTTGCCCGCATGCCAGCGAATGCCAGTCTCACGCAGTACCGGCGCGACCACATCACGAATGCATGACAGTGGGTCCGGGGTCGCCAGGGCCGAGGAAATGAGTTGCTCGCAGGCCGAAATATCGTAGGCCTCGGTCGCCGCAATGATCCGGGCCACGACAGTTTCAGGTGACGGTTGCATATCCTTCCAGTTCGACCGGACAGCCAGAAAAGATTCGCCGCCCGGCAACAATCGCGGACGGCGCCCGTCATATCACACTGGTATTTCAGCCAGCGGTTGTCACGTCCTCATAAACTTCGTGCGAGTGCGCCGGCAGCAGGTGCGGAAACAGCTGCGCGGCGCGGGCCTTGGATGCACCGCGCGCAAACGCAATCCGGTCAGCAATGCTGTCCCATTTTTCGACGATGACGAAGTGCACACCCTGCGGACCGTCGTCATGATGAGGGTGTGCAGCCAGTTCAGCTGCGGGCGTGACGCGCCGGACTTCGGCCTCTACCGTACCTGGCCGGGCACGATAGACGTTACGACCATGAAACCCCTTGGCCTCGCACAACAGGGGTTCGAGCTCCTGATAGTACCTGGATACATCGAGTTCATGGCCGGGCTTGACCAGCAGCGTAGCGATATAGGTCACCATCTCATTACTTCTCCAACTGGGAGCGCCGTGTGGCGCGATACGTTTATGGACAGAAGACCCAATGCTGTCTGCAACTATGCAAAAATGCAAACGTCGCAACATTGATCGGGGGCACCGATGCCAACCATTCTCATCACCGGCGCGAATCGCGGCATCGGGCTCGAATTTGTACGGCAGTATGCGGATTCGGGGTGGGAGATCATTGCCACCTGCCGCGATCCCGGCGCTGCTGCCGGACTTCGGGCCTTGGTGCAGGCAGAACCGCGCATCAGGATCGAAACGCTGGATCTGGCCAACCCGGCCTCAATCGATGAACTTGCCGGCCGTCTGGGTAACGGCCTCACGCTGGATGTGCTGCTGCATAACGCCGCACTGCTGGGGCCGGGTGGCCCGCAGATGCTGGGCGCATGGCAGGACACCGCCTTTCTGGATGCATTCCGGACCAACGCGCTGGGGCCTGCGTTGCTGACCCAGGCCCTGCTGCCGCTGGTCGAGGCCGGGCGCCAGCGAAAGATCATCTTCCTTGGCAGCGCCGCCGGCTCGATTGGCCTGCTGCAGCCACCGGCGAACCTGTATGCCTACCGCGCCAGCAAGGCAGCCCTGCACCTGCTGGCGCGAAATCTGGCTCTCGATCTGAAGGCCCGCGGCCTGATCGTCGGACTCGTCAACCCGGGTCTGGTGGATACCCGTGGCCTGCTTGATCTCACCGCTGATGAGCCCGGGCCGCCGGATCTGCAGCATCTCGTCAAGCTGGTGCGCGCTGGCGTGGTGCCGTTGATCCGCTCTGCGCCCAGCGTTGCCGGCATGCGCGCGTTGATCGACAGCTGGACCCTTGAGCAGTCGGGGCAGCTCCTGAATTACGATGGGCAGTCGCTGCCCTGGTAGCAACCAACACAGAGGTGTGATCATGCCGCGCAATAAACTGCTGCTGCTCAAACCCGGCTTCATGGATCAGACACAGGGACCGTACTACTGCCCGGCCTGTGCCACCATCGAAGGCCTGCTGGGTTTTTATCCACAACTGCGTGACGTGCTGGATGTCCGGTATCTCGATTTTCCCCGTCCACGTGCCGAGGTGATCGCCGAAATCGGTACCGAAAACCAGGGCTTGCCCGCATTGGTGCTGTATGCCCCGGTACCTGCCGATGCGCTGCGCGATCTGGATGTCCGGGAATGGAACGGGCGGCGCTTTCTGAAGGGCCCTGCCGATATCGGCCGCTATCTGGCCAGAACAACCGGCATCGACGAGCCGCACTGAACCGTAGCAGCAGCCGTAGGAGCGGCTTCAGCCGCGATCTTTTATTAATCAATAATCGCGGCTGAAGCCG
>JBIJCV010000101.1:0-6129 GCA_044344525.1 Gammaproteobacteria bacterium
TGGTTTCCAGTCGCTGCAGACAGACGCAGCAGTTTACGCGTTACGCCTGCCTTTGCCCTACCTTGCCACCACCGTTACAGATGCTTTCTGTTCCACACCCGCGCGCGTCCAGCGAAGTTCCACCTTGTCGCCCGGCTGAAGCTTTTTCAGCAGTTCATTGAACCCGCCAAGCCCGTTTACCGGGTTGCCGGCCAGATGGGTGAGGATGTCACCGGCCTGCATACCAGCCTTGTCTGCCGGTGAGTCGGGCACCACGCCCTCGAGCCGCAGTCCCGGGCCCTGGAAGGCAAAGTCCGGGATGGCGCCCACTGAAACGCGGCGCGCACCCGATCCGGCCGGTGCTGCCGTCGTACTGCCGGATGATCCGCTCACGCTCAGGCGCTTTTCCGTAGAGGCGAGGTAATCGATGGCTTCGGCCGCGACTGTGGCCACCCGCACCATGCCCGCGCCATCGATCTTGTCGGGGGTGTCGGTGGGACGGTGATAGTCGGGCCCTGCGCCGGAGAATATCTGTACGCCGGGCACGCCGGCATCGATGAAGGCTTTCTGATCCGAAGACTCGGCCGCACCCGGGATGTTGCGCGTCTGCACACCGGTGACTGCGGTGATGCCGCGAAACACGAATGGCCACTCCCTGGCGCTTTCGGTGGCGATCACGGAGACGGGCAGATCGCCGAGCCGGCCGACGGTATCCATATTGATCACGCCGTACATGCCTGCAACCGGCACGGGCAGCGGATGGCTCACATAGTGGCGTGAGCCGAGCAAACCAGCCTCTTCACCAGCAAAGGCGACGAACACGATGGTGCGGGGCGGTGCCGGACGGGAGGCGAGCTGCTTCGCGATTTCGATCAGCACGGCGACGCCGCTGGCATTGTCATCGGCGCCCGGATGAAGTTTGCCCAGCGCATCGACACGGGCACCCGGCCAGCCAAAGCCCAGGTGATCGTAATGTGCAGTCAGCAGTGCCACTTCACCCTTGAACTTCGGGTTCGAACCGGGCAGCACGGCGATCACATTGCGCAGTTGGTGTTGGCTGTTGTCGACACCGCCGTTCGCGGTGAAGCTCTGGAAGTAGCTGCCGTTATCACCACCCGGTTGCAGCTTTGCGGCGGCGAATTGCTCCTTGATGTACTCACCCGCTACCTCAAGGCCAGCGCTGCCGAAACCGCGACCCTCGCGCTCTGGTGCGGCAAGAAAGTTGACGTGACGTGTCAGTTGCTCGGCGGACCAGGCGGCAGGTGGCTCGGCAAGCGGCGCGCGCCGCGGCAGCGTGAGCGCAGCGGGCAGACCGGTGCCCTGCAGGTTTACCAGCAGTGGCGAGTCGGTGGTTGGCCACTCACCCTTGGCAATATTGGCCGGTTCGTTGCCGGCAAACGCCAGCCACGAGTATTTTCCGTAGTGGGGCAGCTTGCGTACCAGTCCCGTCAGTGCTTCGGCCGGATCGGCCATCACCCAGCCGATCGCCAGTTTCGGATCATCGGGATGCCGATGGGTGAGGACATGCGAGTGTCCGGCAAACGGCAGTTCGCTGCTGCCGATGCGTATACCGCTGTTGCTCACGCTGAGACCAAGTGCCGGGTCGCTGGCAAAGTGACCTGCGGCCAGGCGGTTCTTTCGTCCCAGCAGCCACACGCTGCGGTCGACCGGCAGTTTCGTGATTTCCCGGTCGGTGACGATCGTGATCTTGTTCGAGGGACTCTGCCACGCACTGAGTGCGCGGCGCCAGGCCGCGGTTTCTGCGGCCGGTTCGCTCGGCAGCACCGCGAGCACTTCGCTGGCACCGAAAATCTGGCCGATGCTCGGCGCGGTTTCACGCGGATCGAGAATGCGGAACACGTCGAAGGCCGGATCTACTGCCACTGACTGTGGCACCGAGGTGGTCTCGATGCTGAATGGCGTGACCGCGTCACGGCTGCGGATCTTCGCGATCACCGGACCTGCGGCTGTTGTCACCACCACCGGCACTTCAATATCGTATGCGCCGCTTTGCTGCTGCCGGATCACGCCGCTTGTGGTGTAGCGCTGGTCCTTCTCCGTCACTTTCACCTCGGCAAGCCGCAGATTGGCGGCGCCGGTGCGGTTGGTCCACTCGTCGAAGAAACGGCCCAGATTGCGGCCGCTGACCTTCTCGAACACGCTGCGTACATCGCTGAAGCTGGCGCGCTGGCCACGGTAATCCTTGTAGAAGGTACTGAGCGCCTGACGGAAGGCCTCGTCGCCCATCTGCTGACGCAGCATATGAAAGCCCATCAGCGTCTTGCCGTAACCGACCGCTTCCGTCGCAGCGCTGTGCCGGGAGCGGAAGTCCCGCAGCGGAAAGTCTGCGCTGCTGCTGGCGAAGTCGCGGTACTTCTTCAGCACGTCACGACGGTATTCGGCACCCTGGCCTTCGATCTCCTTCATCAGGTGGTCAGCCAGATAAGCGGTGAGGCCCTCGCACCAGTTGCCCGTAGCGTAGTCCACATAAACGGAATTGCCCCACCAGTTGTGCAGGATCTCGTGTGGATAGGAGGAAGTGAGAATGAAAGGGAAACGGATGATCTGCGGCCCGAGCAGCGTGTAGGAGGGCATGCCGTACCCGGTCTCCCAGAAATTCTCGACCAGCGCGAACTTCCGGTATGGGTAGGCGCCCAGCAGTTCGTTGTACATGCGCAGGTAGCGACTCGTTGCATCGAGGTACTTGCTGGCGAGCGCCGGGTCTGGTTCACGCAGGTAGACCTGCGCCTCGACCATGCCGGCGCTGGCGGTGTAGGGCGTGAGCGGACCACCGGCAAGCGAGATTTCATCGACGGCGCTCGGCGATTCCCAGCGTGCCATGCCATCGGCACCCGTCGAGACACCGTTGCCCGGTGCGATCAGATGCCAGCCCTTCGGCGTATTGACGGTTAGCGAGTAGGTAACCAGCTCAGCAGCTTGTGCACCCGCCAGTTGTGGATACCAGAGCGTGCTGCCGGCGAGATACACGCCCTGCGTGCTGACGATGCCCGGCGTTTCTGCAAAGCTGCGCGCATATTCCTCCGGGCTTGCGGTGGGAGGGATATCGACCAGTCCGCTGTACTCGATGTGGAATGTCGAGCTGCCAGCCGGCAGCCTTAGCCGATAGGCCGAGACGCCGCGCCGGTTGGCGAGTTCCTCGCTGGTGCCGTTGATGCCGGCGAATGCCCGTGCGCCGGCTTCGGCCGGCAGTTTCTCCACTGCCGGATTCGATGCCGTGATTTCGAAATTGGCAGCCAGTACAAACTCGACGGGTTGACCGGCCAGTTGGGCGGGCAGCGCGACTTCGGCCACGCTGGACAAGCGATGTGTCGCCGGATCGATGCTGGCGCTAAGCCTGTAATCCGGCCACTGCGCGGGGTCTGCAGACTGCGCCGGTGCTGCAAGGCACAGGATGCCCAGTGCGACCAGGGCCGGAAAACCTGCTCTATAAAGTGTCGATACCCGCATCATGGCAAGTCCTTCGGTGCTGGGAGATGCCTGATTGTAGCCCCTTCAATCGCTACAGTGCCTGCGCCACCGCAAGCATCGATTCCACCGGTGGGCCGTCGATACAGGCCCAGCATCTGCATCAAGCCGTCCATCTTCGGTGTGTTGCTGTCGAGCGCAATGAACGGCGTGCCCAGGCAGGCCGCGGCGATCGAATAGTGGAAGCGTCCCGAGACCAGCAGTTTCGCCGAGGCAATGGCCGAGAGCCACTCCGCCTCGGAGGTTGCGTGGCACAGTTCGATGGCGCCGCCAGTGGCCCGCGTCAGGAGTCGTGCGAAGTCCCGGTCGTCAGCAGCCAGGTTGGCGTTGGCACCGAACAGGAATATCGGCCGCAGTCCGGCCTTGCGCGCGCTGATGGCAAGCTGGGCGCAGGCCTCAAGCATGGCCTGTCCTGCCGCCACTGAGCCGGCGATCAGCAGATGATCTGTCGCTTCCCGCCGGATGGTATGGGCGGGTCCGAGCGCAGGATCTTCCGGTAGAGGGCTTCCGCCTCATCCAGGTGGCCCTGCTGGTGGAGGCTGACCGCCTGCTGCAGCAACTGTTCGTTGGCGGCCCCGCGCTTCGGGGATATGCGGTTGCCTGGTCTGGTCATGCGTCCGCAGGGTACAGGATGCCGAATCCCCGGTGTACTGACTGAATCCGCTCCGCCCGCTGCCATCGAATAGCCCTGCAAGGACTTCACACCAGCACGGAGAACACCAGTCATGAACCCGCCGTCAGCTGTTGCCTTTGCCACTACGCCCGCCGCCATGTCACGTCTGGCTCTGCAGGCTCAGTCGCACGTCGCCGACCACGGACTTCAGCCCGAAGCGCTTGCCGTCCAGCAGGCGCTGATCGAGCGGGGCCTGGAAACACCGATGGTTCCAAATGAGCTCAGTGCCGAGGAGAAGCGACAGCGGATCCAGGCGCACTTCACCGAGATCATGAAGGTGCTGGGTCTCGACCTGCGCGACGACAGCCTGATGGACACGCCGCGACGCGTCGCGAAGATGTACGTCAACGAGATCTTTGGCGGCCTGGATTACCGGGCTTTCCCGAAGCTCACGGTGGTCGAGAACAAGATGCGTTGTGACGAGATGATCCGCGTGCGGAATATCAGCCTGTCATCAACCTGCGAGCATCACTTCATAACCATCGATGGTGCGGCCACCGTGGCGTACATCCCCGGGGACAAGATCATCGGCCTGTCCAAGATCAATCGCATCGTGGCATTTTTTGCCCGGCGTCCCCAGATCCAGGAGCGTCTGACGGAGCAGGTGCTTGTCGCACTGCAGACACTGCTGGCCACCGAGGATGTGGCGGTCAGCATCACCGCCACCCACTTCTGTGTAAAGGCGCGTGGCGTGCAGGATGCGAACAGCGAGACCACCACCACCGCGCTCGGTGGCGTGTTCAAGACGCGAGCCGAAACGCGCAAGGAGTTCCTGCTCGGCATATAAACCCCGCTACACTGACGCACCGCTTGCCGCCGGCACCTGCTGTTCATGCGCATTCTGCTCGCTCCGATGGAGGGTCTCGTCGACCATTTTCTGCGCGACACCCTGACGCAAGCGGTCATCGGCGCTCAGGGCAGCAGCGGCATCGATGTCTGCGTTACCGAGTTCATCCGCATTACCAACACGCTGCTGCCGGCCAGCAGGCTTTATCGCGTCGTTCCGGAACTCAGGCAGCGGGGGTGCACGCCGTCAGGCGTACCGGTGAGAGTCCAGTTGCTGGGTTCAGACCCGGTGTGCATGGCAGAAAACGCCGCCCACGCGGCGAGTCTCGGTGCCTTGGGCATCGACCTCAACTTTGGCTGCCCGACCAAGCTGGTCAATCGCCACGGGGGCGGTGCGGCGCTGTTGAGAGACCCCGACCTGATGCGCAACATCGTGCATGCCGTGCGTCAGGCTGTGCCGCCCGGGATACCCGTCACCGCGAAAATGCGCCTGGGCTACGACACGACCGACCGCGCGCTGGAATGTTCGCAGGCGCTGGTCGATGGCGGCGCCGCCGAGATCGTCGTGCACGCCCGCACCCGCACGGACGGTTACCGGCCGCCGGCCTACTGGGAGTGGATCGCCAGGATTCGCGAAAACGCGGGTATTCCGGTGATCGCCAATGGCGAAATCTGGAACGTCGACGATGCGTATCGCTGCCGTGCGATTTCCGGCTGCGAGGACCTCATGCTGGGGCGCGGGGCAGTGGCCAATCCGGCCCTGGCCCTGATGATTCGCGGCGATCGGGCGGCGGGCTTCGCGTGGCCCGAGATGTGGCAGATGCTGCGGCAGTTCTGGATCGCCATCGAGCTGCAGATCCCCGCGCGATTTCGCCACGGTCGCCTGAAACAATGGCTGCTGTATCTGGGCCGGCACTATCCCGAGGCCCATGAGCTGTTCGATCTGATCCGGCGCCTGGTCAAGCCGGAGGAGATTGGGCGGGTGCTGTTCCCGGAACGTACCGGGTGATGGGCTTGTGCAGTTTTGTCGAACTGCGGAGTTCTCACCGGGTCTCCGGACACTGGTAAATAAAAAAGACCCGCTGGTGCGGGTCATTTTTTTCTACTGGCGCGCCCGGAGAGATTCGAACTCCCGACCTTCTGGTTCGTAGCCAGACGCTCTATCCAACTGAGCTACGGGCGCGTATTGCGTGGTGCCGGGCTTG
>JBIJCV010000102.1:0-6128 GCA_044344525.1 Gammaproteobacteria bacterium
CATGTGCCGGTACGGCGGATATTGGCCGCGGTCGCGCTGTTGCCGCGACTGATCAGCAGCATGGAGTAGGGCGGACTGATCCCGAAGGGCATGACCAGGGCATGCGGTCCGATGCCGGTCTCGCCGTTCTCGTGCACCGTGGTGACGAGCGCAAACGACATCGGGATGAAGGCGCAGGTCTGATAGAAATTGTTGCGCCCGGCGTAGCTGACGAAATCATCAGTAGCAGGGGTATTCGGTACCTCGGTGCTCACACCTGGGATGCTCCGCTGCGGGCAGTCCATGGCGGACTTTCCTGAGCGGTTATCAGTAGCAGAGCCACCCAGCAGGCTGTTTGATCTGGGTCAAGTTGGTGCCGGGGATTGGCAGCTTGTCCACGTGTAGGTGCCGGGCAGAACCCGCCGACGCTGTCCGGCTCAGAAAAGAGGTCAGGCGACGTGTTAGTATTCAATCGTAATCAATTGATTTAGAAGCACTGGATGACATGAGTCGGGTCGGTGGTGCAGCGAATGCCGGGGTCCTGCCGAGTTGGAGCAGCGTGGCCAGAACCCTTGGGTATAATGCGCCGCGTAGTGCGCCACAGGGCCCCAGGCGCGAAAGTGGCGGAACTGGTAGACGCGCAGGATTTAGGTTCCTGTGGGGCAACCCGTGAGAGTTCGAGTCTCTCCTTTCGCACCAGTCTCCGGACGTAACGGGATCAGGGGTCGGTGTGCTACCTCTTCCGGCAATCAGGCAGTCACAGTAGAAAGCGAGAGGATGAATGGAGCGCGTTGAGGGTTCAGAAGTTCAGGTAGCCGTTGAGTCCGCACAGGGTCTCAAGCGGCGCATTCGGGTCAGCGTGCCGGCACAGCGTATTGAGAGTGAAGTCGCATCGCGTCTCCGCTCGGTGGCGCGGACTGCCAATATCAAGGGCTATCGCCCGGGCAAGGTGCCTGAAAAGGTGGTTCGCCAGCGTTTCAGCGAGCAGGTGCGTGAGGAGGTCATGCAGGACTTCGTCCGCTCAAGTTACTCCGAGGCCGTGAGCCGTGAGAAGCTGCGTCCGGTCGGCGATGCGCAGATCGAGACCATCCCCGACGCCGGTGAGAAGGGCGGCGATCTGTCGTTTACCGCCAGTTTCGAGATCTTCCCTGAATTTCAGCTGCAGGGCATCGATGCGCTGAGCATCTCGCGCCCTGAACCACAGTTTGACGATGCCGACGTTCAGTTCATCATCGACAATCTCCGCCGCCAGCGCAGGAACTGGAACGCAGTTGAGCGCGAGGCCCGCGACGGCGATCGCGTAACGCTCGATTTTGAAGGGCATCTCGATGGTCAGCCGATCGAGGGGGGGGCTGGCGATCAGGTCAGCGTGATTATCGGGGCCGGCCGTCTGGTCCCGGACTTTGAGCGGCAGCTGGCCGGCGTCCGTGCCGGCGAGCAGAAAACCATCCAGGTTGAATTCCCGGCTGATTACCCCAATAAAACACTGGCTGGCCGCAAGGGCGATTTCGAGCTCCGCATCGGCGAGGTGGCCGAGGAGCAACTGCCGGAGGTGGACGATGAGTTTGTCCGCAGCTTCGGGGTCGACAGTGGCGAGCGCGCCGAGTTCGAGCAGGATATTCGCAAGAACATGGCGCAGGAATTCGAGTCGCGTGCACGAGCTGAGGTGAAGAAACAGCTGCTGGAAATGCTGCTGACGCACAATCCCATCGACGTACCCGAGGTGCTGGTTGCCGAGGCTGCTGCGTCGTTGCAGGCAGATGCTGCGCGCAACCTCGGGCTGCCCGACAAGCAGGGTGCACCGGATGTGGAAAACTATCTGCCGGCAGCGGAGCGGCGTGTGCGGCTCAGTCTGCTGCTCGGTGCCATCATCATGGAGCAGAGCATGGTGGCGAATCGGGAGCGGGTCGCTGAGCGAATAGATTCACTGGTGAGCAATTACGACAAGCCCGATGAGGTGCGCAAGATCTACTACCAGAACGCCGGGCTGCTTGGTCAGGTCGAAGACATGGTCCTGGAAGAGCAGGTCATCGAGTGGCTTGTCGGCCGGGCAACAGTGACGCCGAAGCCAACCAGTTTCCAGGCGCTGGTAACCGGTTAGTCGGTACGACACAGAGGACGGGTCCGCCGGTTGTCCGGCGGCGCACAGGACGACAGACAGGAACAGCTGGACATGGCAATGGATACACAGGCACTCGGCCTCGTGCCGATGGTTATCGAGCAGACTGCCCGCGGCGAACGTGCCTACGATATCTACTCACGGCTCCTCAAGGAGCGGGTGATATTCGTTGTCGGTCCTGTAGAGGATCACATGGCCAATCTCGTCGTCGCCCAGTTGCTGTTTCTGGAGTCGGAAAATCCCGACAAGGACATTCATCTTTACATCAATTCGCCGGGCGGCGTGGTGACGGCAGGACTCTCCATCTACGACACGATGCAGTTCATCAAGCCCGATGTCAGCACGATCTGTCTCGGTCAGGCGGCCAGCATGGGTGCGCTGCTGCTTACCGGTGGTGCCAAGGGCAAGCGATTCTGTCTGCCGCATTCACGCATGATGATTCATCAGCCGCTGGGTGGCTTTCAGGGGCAGGCCACGGATATCGATATCCACGCCAAGGAAATCCTGCAGACGCGCGATCGCCTCAACCAGATCCTGGCGAAGCATACCGGTCAGCCGATCGAGCGGATCGACCGTGACACCGATCGTGACCGGTTCATGAGCGGCACGGAAGGCGTTGAGTACGGTCTGATCGATTCCGTGCTGGCATGCCGCGCAGACGTTCGTTTACCGGCATGATGTGAACTGATCGCAGAATATGTGCAGCTGTTTTGCACGGTCTGACAAGGGCGTGTTATACCTGATCCGGGTCCGTGTGACGGACCTCACGGCAGAGAATCGAGGCAACCATGGTAGATGAAACCCGGGGACGTGGCGACGACGGCAAGTTGCTCTACTGTTCGTTCTGCGGCAAGAGTCAGCACGAGGTCCGGAAGCTTATTGCCGGTCCCTCCGTATTTATCTGTGACGAGTGCGTAGAACTCTGTAACGACATCATTCGTGAGGAGCTCGAAGACCGCCAGGATCACACCGGCACCAAGCTGCCCAAGCCGCACGAGATCAAGAGTGTCCTCGATGAGTACGTCATCGGTCAGGATCGCGCCAAGAAGATCCTGTCGGTAGCGGTTTATAACCACTACAAGCGCCTGGAAAACCGCTCCACTGACGCTGGCAAGAATGATATCGAGCTTTCGAAGAGCAATATCCTGCTGATTGGCCCGACCGGCTGCGGCAAGACGCTGCTTGCCGAGACGCTTGCACGGCTGCTCAATGTTCCGTTCACGATCGCTGATGCCACGACGCTTACCGAGGCCGGCTATGTCGGCGAGGACGTCGAGAACATCATCCAGAAGCTGCTGCAGAAGTGTGACTACGACGTCGAGAAGGCGCAGACCGGCATCGTCTATATCGATGAAATCGACAAGATCTCGCGCAAGTCAGACAATCCGTCCATCACCCGCGATGTTTCCGGCGAGGGCGTGCAACAGGCACTCCTGAAGCTCATAGAGGGTACGGTTGCCTCGGTACCCCCGCAGGGCGGCCGCAAACATCCGCAGCAGGAGTTCCTGCAGGTTGATACGCGGCATATTCTTTTCATCGTGGGCGGTGCTTTTGCCGGACTCGAGAAGATCATCCAGAAGCGCTCGCAGAAGAGCGGTATCGGCTTTGTTGCCGATGTGCGCAGCAGTGAGGATTCACCGATCGGTGAACTGCTGAATGATGTCGAACCCGAGGATCTGATCCGCTTCGGGCTGATTCCTGAATTTGTCGGCCGGCTACCGGTGGTTGCCACGCTCGATGAGCTCGATGAGGCAGCTCTGGTCAGTATCCTCATTGAACCGAAGAATGCGCTTATCAAGCAATACCGGCGTCTGATCGAGATGGAAGGCGCAGAGCTGGAGTTCCGTGACGATGCCTTGCGGGCGATTGCATTGCGCGCCATGAAGCGCAAGACAGGCGCCCGTGGCCTGCGGACCATTCTCGAGGGCATCCTGCTCGACACCATGTATGACCTGCCATCCCTGCGTAATGCCCGCAAGGTGGTGGTCGACGCGGCAGTCGTTACCGGTGAAACGCGTCCCTATATTGTTTATGAGTCTGACGAGTCAGGGCCTTTGCGGGCAGTCACTGAAGAGCGTCGGGCAGCGGGCTCAGGCAGCAGCTGAGCTTGTGACAGTGCTGCGCAGGGCCCCGGCTTTCCGGTCGCCAGGGCATGGAACGGCGCATTGAGCATGGAGATGAAGAATGTCTGAGCAGAATCCACCGGAACAGCGTCTGAACGTCCCGATCCTTCCGTTGCGCGATGTTGTGGTTTATCCGCACATGGTGATCCCGCTGTTTGTGGGCCGATCGCGTTCCATCCAGGCGCTTGACGCGGCGATGCAGGCCGGCAAGCAGATCCTGCTGGTGGCCCAGAAGCAGGCCGATGTGGACGAGCCCTCGCTGGCGGATGTGTACCGGGTGGGTACGCTGGCCACCATCCTGCAACTCCTGAAACTGCCGGACGGAACCGTCAAGGTGCTCGTCGAAGGTGGTGTCCGCGCCAATCTTGTCGAGACCCGGGCCGGCGAGTTCTTTTCAGCCGATATCGAGCTGGTTGAGGACAATCTCGATGTCACAACCCGTGAGGCGGACGTTCTGAAGCGTTCGCTGATTTCCCAGTTCGAAAACTACGTCAAGCTGAACCGCAAGGTGCCGCCCGAGATCCTGACTTCACTGGCCGGCATCGATCAGCCTGGCCGGCTGGCAGACACCATTGCTGCGCACATGTCCCTCAAGCTGGACCAGAAGCAGAAGGTTCTGGAAATTCTCCCGATTCGTGAGCGTCTCGAGCATGTGATGATGCTGATCGAGACCGAGATCGACATGCTGCAGATCGAAAAGCGGATCCGTGGCCGTGTCAAACAGCAGATGGAGAAGAGCCAGCGCGAGTACTACCTCAACGAGCAGATGAAGGCGATCCAGAAAGAACTCGGGGACATGGACGATGCCCCGAACGAGATCGCCGATATCGAGAAGCGCATTGCCCGTGCCGGCATGTCGCAGGAGGCGCGCACCAAGGCGACTGCCGAGGTCAACAAACTCAAGATGATGTCGCCGATGTCGGCCGAGGCAACCGTGGTTCGCAACTATGTGGACTGGCTGCTCAAGGCGCCATGGCGCAAGCGCACCCGCGTCAACCATGACCTGCCGCAGGCTGAAGCAGTTCTAGAGAACGATCACTATGGCCTCGAGAAGGTCAAGGAACGCATTCTCGAGTACCTGGCGGTTCAGCAGCGCGTCAAGAAACTGAAGGGTCCGATCCTGTGCCTGGTCGGGCCGCCCGGTGTGGGCAAGACCTCACTCGGCCAGAGCATCGCGCGCGCCACCAATCGGACGTTCGTCCGCATGTCGCTGGGCGGAGTGCGCGACGAGGCCGAGATTCGCGGTCACCGGCGTACCTATATCGGTTCAATGCCCGGCAAGATCATTCAGAATCTTGCCAAGGCCGGTGTGCGCAACCCGCTGTTTCTGCTGGATGAAATCGACAAAATGTCGACGGATTTCCGTGGTGATCCCTCGTCGGCCCTGCTCGAGGTTCTGGATCCCGAACAGAACGGCAGCTTTGCCGATCATTACCTGGAAGTCGATTTCGATCTCTCCGATGTGATGTTTGTCTGTACTGCCAATACGCTGAACATCCCGGCGCCGCTGCTGGATCGCATGGAGGTCATCCGTCTTGCCGGTTATACGGAAGACGAGAAACTGAATATCGCGCGCTACTATCTCGCGCCGAAGCAGATCAAGAACAACGGCCTGCGCAAGGACGAGATCTCGATCTCTGATGCGGCCATTCACGACATGATCCGTTTTTATACCCGCGAGTCCGGCGTGCGAAACCTTGAGCGTGAGATCGCCAAGCTCTGTCGCAAGGTCGTCAAGAGCCATCTGCTCGAGCCGAAGAGCAAGGCCACTCACGTGGTGCCGAAGAGTCTGCAGAAGTACCTGGGCGTGCGTCGTTTCCGCTATGGCCGGGCCGAGGAGAGTAACCGTATCGGCCAGGTCACGGGCCTGGCATGGACCGAAGTCGGCGGCGAACTGCTGACCATCG
>JBIJCV010000103.1:0-6123 GCA_044344525.1 Gammaproteobacteria bacterium
TTTGCTGGTTTCGCCCGACCTGTTCATTTCTGCAGCAGAGCGCTACGGGCTGATTTCGAATATCGACCGCTGGGTCGTCGAGCATGCCTTCCTGTGGCTGGTTTCCGAGGCCGATGAGCGCGAGCGGCTGGCGCTATGTTCCATCAACCTTTCCGGTGCCAGCCTGGCTGATAATGAATTCCTGCCCTTTGTGATCCGTCAGTTCCAGCGCAGCGGTCTGGATGCCAGCAAGATCTGTTTCGAGATCACCGAGACGGCCGCCATCGCCAGCTTTGCGCAGGCCAGTCGCTTCATCAATGCGCTCAAGGAGCTGGGCTGCAAGTTTGCGCTGGATGATTTCGGTACCGGGTTGTCATCGTTCGGCTATCTCAAGCATTTCCCGGTGGACTACCTGAAGATCGACGGCAGCTTCGTCAAGGAGATGCTGCATGATCCGATCGACCGGGAGATGGTCCGCTCGATCAACGAGATCGGTCATCTGACCGGCAAGAAAGTCATCGCCGAGTGGGCGGAGAACCAGGAAATCATCACCATGCTGCGTGGCATGGGTGTCGACTACGCCCAGGGTTACGGAATTTCCGAGCCCAAGCGCGTGCTCATGTCGTCGGTAGTTAACGGCTGACCGGCGTCGCGGGCACGCTGCAGCAGGGTGTGCAGCAGGCGGCGCAGACTGGTGCGCAGCTGTTCGGATTCACCCAAAGCCGGCAGCGTGTCGGCAATCGCTTCCAGCGTGGAGACGAAGTCGCGCCGGGGTTCGTTGCGCAAGCGGCCGTACATCGAGGGCTCGCGCGGCTTCAACACGATCCGCGGCAGTTTCAGCAGCCAGGCATTGCGCCACCACAGGGTCTTGGCCTGGCTCCAGGTGCCATCCAGCACGATGATGCCCTCCAGTCCGTGACGTTTGAGGTCGCGGACACGGCCTTTTCGATCGATCACGATGACTGGCTGGTTTCGCGCCTCATCAGGCACTGCAACCCCGAGTTTCACACCGGCCAGCACCGCCCAGCGCTCGCGATTGGCCTCGACCTGTCCCACCGCCTGATCGAGCGATGCCCAGGACAGCCCGACGCGGATCTCGGCCTTGGGCAGCGTCAGAGTGACCAAGCCGGCCGTGCCGAGCACCGCGTCATTCTCTTGCGGGTGCTGCAGGATCACGATGCGCAGTCGGGTGTCGGCCGGTTCGATCCGGTCACAGATGCACATGGCGGGTGGTTTGTTGCAGCGTGGGCAGGGCAGGATGACGTCGGGCATTTTGCGGTTCGCGCCTGAAGGCGCTCCTACGGGGTAGATGCGGTGTTGAAGCTGAAGCGCATCGACAGGTCGATGGCGCGGACATTCTTGGTCAGGTCGCCGACCGAGATGAAGTCGATGCCGGTTTCTGCAACCGCGCGGATGGATTTCAGGTCGATGCCGCCGGAGGCTTCGAGTCCGGTGCGCGGTGCGAGCTGATCGCGCAGCGCGACCGCTTCGCGCATCAGTGCCGTACTGAAATTATCCAGCAGCAGTCGGTCGGCACCGGCGCGCAGGGCTTCTTCGGCCTGCGCGAGTGTTTCGACTTCGACTTCCAGCAGCACTGTAGCACCCTGATCGCGCGCACGGTGTACCGCCGGTGTGATGCCACCTGCTGCAACGATATGGTTTTCCTTGATCAGGATGCCGTCGTAAAGACCGATCCGGTGATTGCTGCCGCCACCGACCCGCACAGCATATTTCTGTGCCAGCCGCAGTCCCGGAATCGTCTTGCGCGTGTCGAGTATCGTGGCGCGGGTACCGGTCACGGCCTCCACGTAGCGCCGCGTGGTCGTGGCAACTGCCGAAAGGGTCTGCAGGAAGTTCAGTGCGGTACGTTCGCCGGTGAGAATGGTGCGGGCCGGTCCGCGCAGTGTGCAGAGTTGCTGGCCTGGCGCTACCGCATCGCCGTCGCGACAGTACCAGTCGATGGAAACTGCCGGACCGAGTTCGGCAAACACTGCATCAACCCAGGCCCGGCCACAGAGTACCGCGGCTTCACGCGTAATGACCGTGGCGACTGCCTGCTGTGCTTCGGGAATCAGGGCGGCAGTCAGGTCGCCGCTGCCGACGTCCTCGCTCAGCGCAGTGCGTACAGTCGTGGTGATCCCGGCCGGAAGCGGCGGCGTCAGTTGCGGAGTGCTCAAAGGCATGAAACGCAGCTGACGCCGCTCACCGGACCTTTCAGAACGGCAGGCCGTGCGTCTGGCCAGTCATGCACATCAGCATCGGCAGGGACAGCACGAAATTGGTGCGCGAGGTAAGCAGGGCGACATTGCGCGCCGTGGCCTTCTGTTCGTCGGTGGCAGGGGTGATGCCCAGAACCTTCTTCTGGTTGGGCCAGATCAGCACCCAGACGTTGAACAGCATGATCAGGCCGAGCCAGGAACCGATGCCGATGACCACGAAGCCTTCCTTCAGCGCCAGCACCTGCATCAGGCCGCCACCAAGGGGCCGAAACGCGAACTCGATCAGAAGTGCACCGGACAGTGCAGTCACCGCTGCTGCCCAGCGAAACCAGAACAGTGCGCGGGGTGCGATGTACTTGCTGATCCCTGCACCACCAGGTCCGCCCTTGTCAGCGCCCGCTGCGGCAAGTCCCGGTATCTGGACGACATTGAAATAGTAGAGCAGGCCGATCCACATGACGCCTGAGACGATGTGCAGCCACCGGTCGAGGTTGGACAGGCTGAATCCGTCACCCCCGAGGGCGAAGCCAAGGGCCGCCATCAGAAGCAGGCCGGTGACGATTGCGCCATTGACAGATCTCAAAGGATTCATGCTTTTTCCCCTTGCGGTGTTGTTGAAGTGTGCGGAACGTCAGGCCGGCAGAATAGGAGAGTGTCCGGCATTATTCAATTCACTGCGGGCTGCGATTAAAGCGCCTCTGTGGGTGTCTTTTCATCGGGCGCAACAGGCAGCGGCAATGCGGCAGCATAGATCGGCTTGAAGCGATTGACGACTTCGCAGAACAGGTCAGCGGTTCTTTCTGCGTCATACGCCGCTGCATGGGCAGCGTTGCTGTCCCAGGCCATGCCGGCTGCGAGTGCGGCCTGGGCCAGAACCGTCTGGCCAAAGGCGATACCAAACAGGGTGGCGGTATCGAGCACGCTGAAGGGGTGAAAGGGGCTGCGCTTGATGGCGGTGCGGGTAATCGCCTCGTTGAGGAATCCAAGGTCGAAATGGGCATTGTGTGCCACCAGGATTGCGCGCTTGCAGCCGGCATCGCGGACCGCCTGCCGCACTTCGCGGAATACGTTCTGCAGGGCCTGGTGCTCAGGGATCGCGGGGCGCAGCGGGTGGAAAGGGTCGATGCCTGTCACCTGCAGGGCAGCTGCTTCGATGTTGGCGCCAGGGAAGGGTTGTACATGAAAGGACACCGTCTCGCCCCGGTGCAGCGTGCCATCCTCATCCATGGTCAGCAGTACGGCGGCGATTTCCAGCAGTGCATCGGTCTTCGCATTGAAGCCGCCGGTTTCAAGATCGACGACTACCGGCAGATAGCCACGAAAGCGGGTACTGATCATCAGCGGTGCCGTGGTTGCGTGACTGGCGTGGCCAGTTCATGCAGGTCGGCCGCATGATCGAGCAACAGCGTCAGGGTATAGCGCAGGCCAAAACCCGTACAGCCGCCGGGTACATGGCCGAGGCCGTCCTTGCGCGTGGCAGAGGCCAGGTCCATGTGAATCCAGGGTGTGGCTGCGGGCACGAAGCGCTGCAGAAACCGTGCTGCCAGGATCTGGTCTGCTTCCCCGCTGCTGCTGCACTGGCTGACATCGGCGGTTTTCGATTTGAGGTCATCGTCGAAATCCTCGTCCATCGGGAATGGCCAGACGCGCTCGCCGGAATCCCGGCCGACGCGTATCAGCAATTCGTTCAGCGACTCACGGTTGGTGAATATCCCGCTGTAGCGTTCGGAGAGTGCGTGGACGCAGGCGCCGGTCAGAGTGGCGTAGTCGATCACGAGTCGCGGCTCATCCCGTCCCGCGAGCGCCAGGGTGTCGGCCAGCACCATGCGGCCTTCTGCATCGGTATGGATGATTTCGATCGTCACACCGTTGCTCGCGGTGATCACGTCGCGCTGTTTGCAGGCGTTGGGACCGCTGCGGTTTTCGGTAATGGCAAGCCAGCAGTCAACCGACAGTGGCGAAGCGAGCGTGGTCAGCGCCTGCAGCACGGCCAGCGATACGGCGCTGCCCGACATGTCCGTATGCATGTCGAGCATGTGCGCGGCACTTTTCGTATTGGTGCCGCCGGTATCGAAGATGATGCCCTTGCCGACCAGCGCCAGATCCGGCTGACCGGTATTGCCGGCTGGCCGGTAGCGCAGGCGGGCAATACCTGCATCGCGGGTCGCATTGCCTTGCGATACGGCGAGGAAGGCTCCGGCGCCGAGTTTTTCCAGCGCTGCCTCGTCCAGCCACTCGAAGTCCCAGCCGTTCTTGCTGGCCAGTGAGGCCAGCATGTCTCGGTACGCGGTTGCAGTCAGCTTGTTGGCCGGCAACGCCGTGAGCCAGCGCACCAGATTTGCGCCATCGATCTCTGCCAGTACCCGATTGAGGTCGATCTCGTCCTGCAGGCCGAACAGTTGCACCTTCTTCAGCGTCGTGGGCCGCTGGTTTTTCCGGAACGCAGGCGGCTGCCAGGCGCGTGCGCCCAGCGCCAGCAGCAGTGCGGTGACGATGCGCCTGGTTTCTTCGGGCCCGAAACCGTGTGCGATCAGGCCAACCGAGCGTGGTTCATCGGCCATCACGTCAGCCACCAGGTCGCCGGCAAACTTGAGCAGACTGAAAGTGCCGGGCAGCAGATGGTCGCTACCCTTGGCTGGTGGCGGCAGCAGTCCGAGTGTTGCAGCTGTTGCGCTGTTGCCGAGCATGCTGCGCAATGCGCGGCCTGCCGCTGTCTTGCCCAGACGCCTGATACGGGGTTGTAGCGTCTTGAGTCCGGGCACATCCCGCCACAGCGAGGGTGCCGGCCGGTTCGGTGCAACGATGATGAGATGGTCGGGCTTCGTCAGCGCCGCCTTGCGCAGACGCCCCGGTGTCTGTGTGACCTGAAAGCGGCTGGCGGGCGGGAGCAGACTGCTCACAGCGCTTTGCTTGACCTGTTTTCGCGAAACGCCGATCATAGTTTTCTGCCAGCTCAGCCTCAGTCCATTCGGCCCTCAGTATAGGGCAAGTCACCCAGCGTCAGCGGAGCCACAGTGTCGGATTCAATCAACCCCAGTGTTCAGTCCGATGACTTCGATCCCGATGAAACGCGCGAATGGATCGAGTCAATTGACTCCGTGCTGCGCACGCATGGCGCTCAGCGTGCGCAGTTTCTCCTCAACCAGATGGTTGACCACGCCCGACGGTCGGGCGCATATCTGCCCTTCCTGCCCAACACCGCCTACCTGAATACCATCCCGCTCTGGCTGCAGCCCGAGTATCCCGGTGATCGCGCCATCGAGCGGCGGATCGAGGCCTATCTGCGCTGGAACGCCATGGCCATGGTCGTGCAGGCCAATCGGCAGAACACCGAATACGGTGGCCACATCGCGACCTATGCGTCGGCAGCCACGCTGTACGAGGTTGGCTTCAATCATTTCTGGCGGGCGGCCAGCGACGGGTTTGGCGGCGATCTGGTCTACATCCAGGGGCACTCTTCGCCCGGCATCTATGCCCGGGCCTATCTTGAAGGTCGCCTGACCGAGGAGCATCTCGACCTGTTCCGGCAGGAAGTGACTGGCAAGGGCAAGGGGCTCTCATCCTATCCGCACCCGTGGCTGATGCCGGACTTCTGGCAGTTCCCGACCGTATCCATGGGCCTCGGCCCGATGATGGGCATCTATCAGGCCCGCTTCATGAAGTATCTCGAGCATCGCGGGCTGTCTGATACCAAAGGTCGCAAGGTCTGGTGCTTCCTCGGCGATGGCGAGATGGACGAGCCCGAATCGATGGGCGCGATCACGATGCCGGTGCGCGAGAAGCTCGACAACCTGATCTTCGTGATCAACTGCAATCTGCAGCGTCTCGACGGTCCGGTGCGCGGTAACGGCAAGATCATCCAGGAACTCGAAGCTGCGTTCCGCGGTGCCGGCTGGGCGGTGATCAAGGTGCTGTGGGGTTCACG
>JBIJCV010000104.1:0-6110 GCA_044344525.1 Gammaproteobacteria bacterium
TGATTCTGGCAGGGACGTTGATGCTCAACGTGTTGACAGCATGCATCAGTCCTACCACCTCACCCAGCTACGTACAATCGGGTGATTTCGTCAGCGTCAATCTCGGCGGCATCAAACGCAATCTGGGCGGGCAATTGCTTAAAAAATCGGAAATTACTGCAACGATCAAAGATGCGAACAACAATGTTTATCCTCTGCGGAAGGATCGTATCTATCGGGTTTATCCTGACCACACCAGTGTTTACGGCGCCCAGATGTCGATGGCACCGGATCCTGCCGATCCCAGCAGTTTGTATCCCTACGATGGAGCCGTGTATGTATCGCTTGTCTTAAGTGATGGCAGCAACACGCCGCTGCCATTGGCACCAGGCCCGGCCACGATAACCGTCAGTTCGTCGAAATTGATCCAGACTGGAATGGTGGGTGAAGGCAGTTATGCCAGTATCGCTGTTCAAATTCTGGCGGGTACTCGAACGCCTACATATGAAGAGACCCAACAGTATTTCGCCTACGCCCCAATGAAATACTTGAGCATTAAACCGACTGCTGGTACCCCATCAAGTCCCATCTACGGTGGGCAGTTTGAGCTGCGGTACAATGCGGCGACGATTGCTTCAGGCTCATTCGAGCCAAGGCTGGTTCCGATATCGCATGATCCCAATATCAATATTATCCAAACCACAAAAGATCATGGAGATGGCACTAAATCGCTGCTGGCGTATATCACCAACCCCAATGGCTTCGAGACTTTGTCGGCGTGGAGCATAGGTAAGAGCAATGTGCTCGACTTGAATTTTGCCATCATCTCTGACAATTCCGATACGTTTACCAACTGGCAAACCAACTTCAATCTGGTGGCTGCTGCCAGCTACTTTGTCGATCAGAATGGCGACACCATCGCCAATGTCACCCCCACTTTACTGTTGGAATAATTCACTGACCTGAAGGCAGATCCACTGGGACGGCGCGTTCTATCGCGCGAACATCGCGTACCGCGCGATTGCGCGCGGGCTGTAGGGCAGCCCGCGCCTTCGCCTAGCGCTTCATCGAATCGAAGAAGTCGACGTTCTTCTTGGTGTCCTGCATCTTGGAGAGCAGGAACTCCACGGCAGCCAGTTCGTCCATCGGATGCAGGACCTTGCGCAGGATCCACATCTTCTGCAGTTCTTCGGGCTGGGTGAGCAGTTCTTCGCGGCGCGTGCCGGAACGGTTGATGTTGATGGCCGGGAATATGCGCTTCTCGGCGATACGGCGATCGAGATGGATCTCCATGTTGCCGGTGCCCTTGAATTCCTCGTAGATCACGTCGTCCATCTTGGAACCGGTATCGATCAGCGCCGTGGCGAGGATGGTCAGACTGCCGCCTTCCTCGATATTGCGGGCCGCACCGAAGAAGCGCTTCGGACGATGCAGGGCATTGGCATCGACGCCACCCGTCAGCACCTTGCCGGATGATGGCACCACGGTGTTGTAGGCGCGCGCGAGACGCGTGATCGAGTCGAGCAGGATCACCACGTCTTTCTTGTGCTCGACCAGGCGCTTGGCCTTTTCGATCACCATCTCGGCCACCTGCACGTGCCGGCTGGCCGGCTCGTCGAAGGTGCTGGAGACGACTTCACCGCGCACGCTGCGCTCCCACTCCGTGACTTCTTCAGGCCGCTCGTCGATGAGCAGCACGATCAGATAGGTCTCGGGGTGATTGGAGGTGATGGCAAGCGCGATATTCTGCAGCAGCATGGTCTTGCCGGCTTTCGGCGGCGAGACGATCAGACCGCGCTGGCCTTTGCCGATCGGCGCAACCAGATCGATGATGCGTGCGGTCAGGTCTTCCGTGCTGCCATTGCCCTGCTCGAGCCCGAGCCGGCTCTTGGGAAACAGCGGCTTGAGGTTCTCGAACAGCACCTTGTTGCGCGCATTCTCGGGCGCATCGAAATTGATCTCGCTGACCTTGAGCAGCGCGAAATAGCGCTCGCTCTCCTTGGGCGGACGGATCAGACCGGAAACCGTATCGCCGGTACGCAGATTGAAGCGCCGGATCTGGCTGGGCGAGACGTAGATGTCATCGGGGCCGGCCAGGTAGGAGCTGTCGGAGGAGCGCAAGAAGCCGAACCCGTCCTGCAGGATTTCCAGCACGCCGGCGGCGAAGATGTTTTCGCCGCTCTGCGCATGGGCTTTAAGCACTTCGAAGATGATGTCCTGCTTGCGCGAGCGCGCCATGCCTTCGATGCCCATCGACTCGGCCAGCGCGACGAGTTCGCCGGGCGGCTTGGTCTTGAGATCGTTGAGGTCCATCAGGTTCTGGCCAAGCGCCAGCTGGCTCTTGGCGATCACCTCATCGTCGGAGAAAGTGATTACTTCCTCATGGCCGTGACGCCGGCGCGGCGGCATCGGGTGCTGCTTGTTCATGTCGTCGTTGCGAGGGGGGCGGGGCCCGTTGTTGCCACCGCCGCCCTTGGGACGATTACGCGCTGAATTACCCAGATAACCTCTCATGGAATGATTCTCACAGTTTTGCCTGAAGCAGTTTGCTCAACTGCTCCTTGGACAACATGCCCACGTGCTGCGCCTCGACAACACCGCCCTTGAACAGCATCAGCGTCGGGATGCTCCGTATGCCGTACTTCATTGCCGTACTCTGGCTGGCCTCGACATCGACCTTGGCGACCGTCAGGCGATCACCGTATTCGTCGGCAATCTGCTCCAGGATCGGCGCGATCATCTTGCAGGGACCGCACCACTCCGCCCAGAAATCAACCAGTACGGGACGGCTGGACTGCAGAACCTGTGTTGCGAAACTGTCATCGGAAACGTGCTCTATGCTCATGATCCTCTGCTGCTCGTAGTGTGATGTCTGGATGGAAATGTCCGGATGGACGGTCAGGTACCGTGAATCGAAATGCTGCGGGGTATCCATGGGCGCGATCAGCGCCATTTATTGCCCAGTATCGGGGTTGTACAGGAGGGTCTTCCAGGCCTCCGAAAACACTTCGTCGTGAAGCTTCTGTGAAGCGCGGGACCGGATAGGGCACAATCCCGTGTGTAGAAGCGTTCCCGAGAGCTTCCTGCTTATCCCGTAAAGGGCAGCTCAAAAAAGGGGTTTAACGAGTCGCTAATCAGTCGCGGCCCGGGCGGGCGCTTCAACAGGCACGCGGCGACTGGGCCAATTTGAACCTGTCCAGCCGGGTTTTGCAAGTGGCCCCCTTCGATTCGGGGCCGATATTTTGATTGGGCTATTCCACTGTAGGACACTATGAGCCAAGAGAAGAACATGATGTTTGCCGAGTTGGGGCTGCCAGCTGAAATCCTTGCCGGCATACGCACAGCGGGTTTTCAGCAGTGCACACCCATCCAGGCACAAACCCTGCCGATTGCACTCAAGGGCAAGGACATTGCCGGACAGGCGCAAACCGGCACCGGCAAGACCGCCGCATTCCTGATCGCGATGTTCAATCACCTGCTGACGCATCCGCAACCGCGTCAAAGCTCGTCTTCACCCCGCGCGCTGATCGTCGCACCAACCCGTGAGTTGGCAGTGCAGATTCACTCTGATGCAGAAATCCTCGGCAGCAGTACCGGCCTGCGCATGGCAGTCGTCTATGGCGGCGCCGATTACGACAAGCAGCGCGAAATACTGCAGGCGGGTGTCGATGTGCTGATCGGCACACCTGGCCGGCTGATCGATTATTTCAAGCAGCACGTCTATACGCTGAGTCACGCCCAGGTACTGGTACTCGATGAAGCCGACCGGATGTTTGATCTCGGCTTCATCAAGGACATCCGCTACCTGCTGCGCCGCTTGCCGCCGCCGGAAAAGCGCCTGAACCTGATGTTCTCGGCAACGCTGGGCCACCGTGTGCTTGAACTCGCCTATGAGCACATGAACAACCCCGAGACCGTGCAGATCGAACCGGACAAGAAGACGGTCGATCTGGTGACGCAGATCGTCTACTTCCCCAGCAACAAGGAAAAGGGTCCGCTGCTGGTGGGCCTGCTGCGGAGCATGGCTGCCAAGCGCACGATGGTGTTCGTCAACACCAAGCGTGCGGCCGAGGAAATCGCCCGGCTGCTCGAATTCAACGAACTGCCTGCCGAAGCCATCAACGGCGATGTACCGCAGAACAAGCGGCTACGTCTGCTCAAGGAGTTCCAGGAAGGCACCCTGCCGGTGCTGGTCGCCACCGATGTCGCCTCGCGCGGCCTGCATGTGCCGGACGTCAGCCACGTGATCAATTACGACCTGCCCCAGGATGCTCCCGACTATGTGCATCGCATCGGGCGTACCGCGCGTGCCGGAACGAGCGGTGACTCGATCAGCTTCGCCTGCGAAACCTATGCATTTTCGCTGCCGGAAATCGAGGCCTACATCGGCCATCGCATTCCTGTCGGCACCGTGGACAGCAGTCTCTTTGACAGCGTCAAGACACCGCCCTGGCAGCCACGCAAATACCCGGGCCCGCCGCGACGTGGTGGACCCGGTGGTGGTGGCGGCGGCAAACGCCCGCAGGGCGGCCAGCGCGGGCGTGGTCGTTAGACGCCGCGACCGATGCAGATATTGCTGAGATCACAGCGGGCGACGCAGGTCTTGAGCCTGCTCGCCGTCACCGGCGTCATCATCTTTGGCCTGGCAGTTGGCGTGCTGATGCAGCCAGCAGCGCAGATCGTCGGCATGGAACGCACCGCCGAACTGGTCTGCCTGCAGCTGGCGTTTACACCTGAACGGGCGGCAGCGGTTGTCCTGGGCTTCCCGGCAGCTGCGCGGGTCGCCATCGCACAACTGCTGGTGCCTGGCGATCTGGCACTCGCCTGGGGCTATGGCTTGCTGCTGGCCGGGCTGACCGGGCTGCTGGCCATGCGCCTGCCTGGTGCGTGGCTGCGCGTCGGCGCGATTGCACTGTGGATGCCCCTGCTCGCTTCCACACTGGACTGTATCGAGAACGTCTTCCTGTATGTGATCGTCATGGGTCTCGTCACGACACCGGATGCCCTGCCATCAGCCGCCCTGACGCTGCTGGCTGGCGGCGTGTCTGGCCTGAAGTGGATTACACTTTGCGCGGCGACACCGGCTTACGGATTTGCCGGCATCTTCAAGGGCCTGGCCACCGACCGCAGCTGGTCGGCGCTGCTCGTCTATGTGCTGTTGTTCATGGTACTGGTCGCCATGATCGTGAAACCGCTACAGGACATACCTGCCTGTTTCTGAGGAATCAGCCGCATTGAGGTCGAACCCGGTGTCTTGCATGGACCTGTTCACGCCCAGAACCTTCCTGGCCTGGCTGATAGCGGTGCTGCTGGCGCTCGCATTTGTCCCGGCAAGCGCACAGGTCAACAACAAAGCCTATGCGGATTATTTTCTGGTCGGCCAGTTCGGTGAAGTCTGCACCATGTGCGATGTGATGGTGCTCTGCGAGGCAGGTACGACGCCCCCCGCACACCGATCGGTTCCGGCAGACGGCAGCTTCACCCTCTACCACATCAAGCCACGAACCTTCTGGTCGCAGGTCACGACGATTTGGGAATGGTTCATCGCGAATTTCAGTTCAAGGCAGCTGGAAGGCGGCCACCGGCGACCGGTCACGATATACACGGTCGATGGCGGTGTGTGGGCGGCGCCAATCGTGGGCGAGCTGCATATCGCCCTGGATCCACCCCTGCTCGCCATGTCCGACGGGCGCGAGATCGAACGCGTCCATCGGACATGGCGACAAGCTGCGCCGCCAGCGGCGCTCGGCTATTGCCAGCGCCTGCCGCTCTGGGATGCGCTGGCAGTGGTCGACAGGCACAGCACCGGAGAGCGTGTGCAATGACTCATGCGAGCGATTCGGCGCAGAGCGTCTGGACCATCGAACGCTGGCGACAGCGCCCGGTGCGCATGCTCGGCATCGTGCTGCATCTCCTGTTGCGTACCTTGTTTGGATTGTTCTGGATTGCTGCCGGCGTGAACAAGCTCCGCAAGGACTGGTTGACCACCGATATCCTCAAGCAGATTTTCGAGGATCGCCTGACAGAGCTGCACCCGGCCAGCCTGCAGGTGATGTTCCTGCAGGACTTCGCCATTCCGTTCTACAAACTGGTGGCCGTATTTGTCACGGTCAGCGAACTCTATGTGGGCG
>JBIJCV010000350.1:0-2640 GCA_044344525.1 Gammaproteobacteria bacterium
GATGACCGATGTGCGGGCGCTGCCCCGGGTTAGTATCCAGCCCCCATGCAGCAAAAGAATCACCAGGTCGTACTCACCAGGCCGCTCTCCGGTGTGCCGGTTGCGGAAGATTTTCGGGTTCAGGAGGCACCGGTTCCCGAGCCCGGCCCCGGCGAAGTGCTGATCCGGCATGTCTATCTCTCGCTGGATCCCTATCAGCGTTCGGCGATCGCCGGTCGCCATATGGCCAGCCGGCAACCGTTGGGGGCCGGGGCCATGCCGATGGCGGAGACCGTCGGCCAGGTGCTGCGCTCACGTCACCCCGCTTATCGCGAAGGTGACTATGTGCGGCATTTCGGCGGCTGGCAGGAGTATGCGTTGTCCTCCGGTGAGCAGACTGAAGTGCTGGAGCGCAGCCGTGCACCCTTGTCCACCTGGCTGGGTGTGCTCGGTATGCCCGGTCTTACGGCCTGGGCGAGCATGGTGGAACTCGCGGATGTGCAGCCCGGCCAGGTGGTGCTGGTTTCGGCGGCACTCGGGCCGGTGGGTTCGATGGTCGGGCAGATCGCGATGCAGCGCGGAGCGACAGCGGTGGGCATCGCCGGCACGGAAGAAAAATGCAGCTTTGTTACCCGTGAGCTGGGCTTCAGTGCCTGCGTGAATTACCGGTGTGCGGATTTTCCTGCAGCACTTGCTGCGGCACTGCCCGGTGGTGCAGATATTTATCACGATAACGTCGGTGGCCAGATGCTGGCTGATGCCTTCACCGTACTGAAGAAGTACGGCACCGTGATCCTTTGTGGCCTGATGGAACGTTACAACGATCCGGCCCGGTCACAGCCGCTGGATCTCGCGCTGCCGATCATCAAGCGTGCGGTGATGAAGGGACTGGTGGTGACCGATTTTGAAGACCGCCGTGCGCAGTTCGTGGATTTCGTCGCGCCGCTGATCGCTGCCGGCCGGATCCACTACCGGGAAGATCGTGCCACCGGCATCGCAGCGACCGGAGCACACTTTGCGCGGCTCATGCGCGGCGAGAATATCGGCAAATCCATCGTGGTGCTGGCTGACGAAGCCGTGTCCCCGTAGGAGCGGACTGCAGGAGCGCCTTCAGGCGCGATCATTGTTCCGAAGATTCGGGATCGCGCCTGAAGGCGCTCCTACGGGAATGTGGTCAGCCTAGAAGCTGTAGGCCAGATTGTAGTTGGTGTTGAGCGTATATGTGGTTGCTGCCGCGTTGCCCTGTACGGAGCCGGTGCGGGGGTTGCCATCGTCGCCACGTGCTTCGAGGATCTGCACGACATTGCCCGGTAGTCCGCCAAACACGATCACATGCCCGCTCAGGTTGTAGAGGCCCTGTTCAAAACCGATCAGACCGCCAAAGGCATGCGCCGGTTGCTGATAAGCGGCGGTCGTCGCATCTACCGGGCCCTTGAGGAAGCCGGCGCCGCGCAGGTGCTTCCAGATCAGGCGATTCTCCGTCGTGTTGACAGTGGAGTTCCACGCTACGCCGGCTCCAGCCGCGCCGACGACACCGTTGCCATTGCCGTTGTCTGCGGCACTCCAGGTGCCGGGGAAGCGGGTTGAAGCGGAGGGGTCGTCGCCCGGCAGTACACCGTAGCGGTCCTGATAGGCGAGGATCGCAGCCGTGATGCCCTTGTAGTCGTTTTCGACCTTGCTCACCTTGGCGTTGGTGATCATCTCCTGGCCTTTCAGCACGCCGCCGATCAGCAGGCCGATGATGACCAGAACGATTGCGATTTCTACCAGCGTGAAACCCTGTTCACGGGACTGCCTGACCATTGCTGACTCCTGACGTATGCAACGAAGCCTGTAGCTCCGGGGTTGATCCACTAAATCTGCGCTGAGTTTGCGCGAACGCATCAGGGTGTTCTGTCAAACAGATCACAGTTTCACTTAACTGCCATACGCTCAGGGCAGCCTGCCGGCGCTGACCAGCTGACCATAGAGCGTGCTGGGTGCGATCCACGTCACAAGATCGTCGAAGCCGCTGCCGGTCGCGGTGCTGATGGTGCGGCTGACGAAGACCTCGTCGCTGGCGACCGGGTAGTTGCGGCCGGACGGTCCGCCGCCGAGGGTGGCGCCGACATTTTCCAGTTCATCAGCCGCGCTGAGGCTGGCGAAGTCCTTGCCCATCGACAGCAGAACAGCCGGTGCGTTGGCGGTTACAGTGGTCGCGCTGCTTGCGCAGGCGGTGGCCGACGATCCGGCTGCAGTGCTGCAGATATCCAGGCTGGGTGCGAGAGTCGCGAGCGTCACATTGCGCATCTCGCCGGGCCGGACGAAATCCCAGTTGCCATCCGCATCGGCATCGCTGTTGCTCACCGAGTAGCGGATCGGATTGCCCCAGGCGTCGACCAGCAGCTGATCCGCATTGCGTGATCCGGGCAGTCCCAGGGTTGTGGCCGGTACGAAGCCGTGCTGTCGAGTGCAGCCAGTCGCCGTGGCAGCCGCCTGTCCGCCGCTGGCCGGTGTTGCCGGGCAGGGCAGGGCGTCATTGGCCAGCGCATAGCCCACCAGCGCTGCGCGGATCTGATCAAGCTGCTGCTTTGTGGTGTCGAGACGCTGCTGATCCATGCGTGAACCGAGGGGCATGATCAGCCCGCCGAGCAGCAGCCCGACGATCAGCAGCACGATGGC